>NZ_JBQCWV010000003.1:0-249921 GCF_051957055.1 Neisseria sp. P0020.S005
GTGGGAAACGGTCGATGTGTTTGGCAATCATGGCTTGTGCGGTTTGCTGGAAGAAGGTGCTCATGGAAAATCCCCTAAATGTCTTAGTAGGAATTTAGGGGATTTTGGGGAATTTTGCAAAGGTCTCGGCCTTTGTCGTCATCAATCGACAATCCTTTTGCCCAAAATCACGACGTCTGCCAACATGGTGTCCAAATCGCAGACTTGCGGCAGCCGCCCCCATTCTTCAAATCCGAAACGGTGAAACAGGTTCAGGCTCGGATAGTTGTGGCCGAACACAAGCGCGATGACGTTGCGGATGCCTAAGGATGGCGCGCGTTCGAGCATATGCCGCAACAGGATTTTGCCCACGCCTGCGCCGCGCATATCGTGGCGGACATAAACGCTGACTTCCGCACTGATGTGGTAGGCGTAGCGCGGATGGTAGTCGCTGAAACTGCCCCAGGCCAATACGGTGCCGTCGGTGTCGTAAAGGGCGTAGATCGGGCGTTTGTCCGTGTGTGCGGCAAACCATATTTCGCGTTCGGCAACCGTGGTCGGCGACAAATCGGCCGTGGATTGGCGCGTGGCCACAGTGCTGTTGTAAATATCGACGATGGCGGGCAAGTCTTGGCGCAGGGCTGGGCGGATGGTGTATTGCATTTCAGACGGCCTGTTATTGAATCAGTTTGGAGATAGTCTTAAAGGCCGGATGTTTGGCATCACCGAGCAGTTGGAACAAAATACTTTCGACATTGGAAATGATAATGTCCTGACGGCTCATTTGCGCCAAACCATTGTCGCGGTTGGCTGTTGTGCGCGAGGCGATGCATTCGAAAGGCAGGGATACGGCGTAACCTTGCGCCTTCAAATCCAAGGCCGTCTGAAGCATACAGATATGCGCTTCCGCTCCAACTAAAATAACGTTTTTGACGTCGTTTTTGCGTAATATTGCCTGAATTTCAGGTAAAAACGCTGAAAATCGGGTTTTCTCGACAATCGGCGTGCCTTCGGGCAACAGCAGCGATACGGCGGACACAGTGTTGCCCAAACCTTTCGGATATTGTTCGGTTACGGCAAAGGGTACATCCAAAGCCGTCAAGCCTTGAATCAGCAGGCGGCAGCGTTCCAACATTTCGTCCGCGCCGGAAAGGGCGGGCAGCAGGCGTTCTTGAATATCGACAATCAGACAAAGCGTATTTTTTGGGGTCATGGCTTTTCCTTTCAGACGGCCTTTACAGCAAAATCGTTGAATCAGAATGCAATCATATAACAAGCCACTGGAAAAGTATTGCAGCTTGCCCTGTTTTAAAGCCCGAAATTCTTTTAAAATACCGCCTGATTTGAATTGATAGAGACCGACAACATGAATTTATACCAAACCGTCGAACGCGAAGCCGCCGCTGCCTTTGCCGCCGCAGGCATCGCCGACAGCCCCGTTGTTTTGCAGCCGACCAAAAACGCCGAACACGGCGATTTCCAAATCAACGGCGTGATGGGTGCGGCGAAAAAAACCAAACAAAATCCGCGTGAGTTGGCGCAAAAAGTGGCCGAAGCATTGGCGAGCAACGCCGTGATTAAAAGCGCGGAAGTAGCCGGCCCGGGCTTTATCAACCTGCGCCTGCGTCCTGAGTTCCTCGCCCAAAACATTCAGACGGCCTTGAACAACGCGCGTTTCGGCGTAGCGAAAACCGACAAACCGCAAACCGTCGTTATCGACTATTCTTCGCCTAATCTGGCCAAAGAAATGCACGTCGGCCACCTGCGTTCCAGCATCATCGGCGACAGCATTTCGCGCGTATTGGAATTTATGGGCAACACCGTTATCCGCCAAAACCACGTCGGCGACTGGGGTACGCAGTTCGGTATGTTGGTTGCTTATTTGGTCGAACAGCAAAAAGACAATGCCGCGTTTGAGCTGGCGGATTTGGAGCAGTTTTACCGCGCCGCCAAAGTGCGCTTTGACGAAGATCCTGCCTTCGCCGACACCGCACGCGAATACGTTGTGAAGCTGCAAGGCGGCGATGAAACCGTATTGGCATTGTGGAAACAGTTTGTCGATATTTCGCTCTCGCACGCCCAAGCCGTTTATGACACGCTGGGCTTGAAACTGCGCCCTGAAGACGTGGCAGGCGAATCGAAATACAACGATGATTTGCAGCCTGTGGTCGATGATTTGGTCGAAAAAGGTTTGGCAGTCGAAGACGACGGCGCGAAAGTCGTGTTCTTGGACGAGTTCAAAAACAAAGACGGCGAACCTGCCGCATTTATCGTGCAAAAACAAGGCGGCGGCTTCCTTTATGCTTCCACCGACTTGGCGTGTTTGCGCTACCGCGTCGGTACGCTTCATGCCGACCGCCTGCTGTACGTCGTCGACCACCGCCAAGCCCTGCACTTTGAGCAACTCTTTACCACTTCCCGCAAAGCAGGCTATCTGCCGGAAGATGTAAAAGCCGAGTTTATCGGCTTTGGTACGATGATGGGCAAAGACGGCAAACCGTTCAAAACGCGCAGCGGTGATACCGTAAAACTGGTTGACCTGCTGACCGAAGCCGTTGAACGTGCCACCACTTTGGTGAAAGAGAAAAATCCTGAATTGGGCACAGACGAAGCAGGAAAAATCGGTAAAACTGTCGGCATCGGTGCAGTCAAATACGCCGATTTGAGCAAAAACCGCACCAGCGATTATGTATTCGACTGGGACGCCATGCTCTCGTTTGAGGGCAATACCGCCCCCTATCTGCAATACGCCTACACACGCGTACAAAGCGTGTTCCGCAAAGCAGGCGAATGGGACGCAACCGCGCCAACCGTTTTGACCGAACCTTTGGAAAAACAACTGGCCACCGAGCTGCTGAAATTTGAAGACGTGCTGCAAAGCGTGGCAGACACGGCGTATCCGCACTACCTCGCCGCCTACCTCTATCAAATCGCCACCTTGTTCAGTCGCTTCTACGAAGCCTGCCCGATTTTGAAATCAGAAGGCGCAACCCGCAACAGTCGCCTGCAACTGGCGAAGTTGACCGGCGACACACTGAAACAAGGCTTGGAGTTGTTGGGCATTGATGTATTGGATGTCATGTAAGTTTTTGAATAAAACGATGAAAGGCCGTCTGAAACGTTGCAGGTTGCAAGGTTTCAGACGGCCTTTTTTATGCTTTGACAGATGTCGTCATGCCGTTGTTTGAGTCTAAGCGGTTTTGAATTTGCTCAGATAATACGTTCAGACGGCCTTATCTTTATTTCAAATTGCTTGCCAACAACCAAGCCTGTGCTTCGGCAGCGTCGCTGAAATATTTGGGATGTTGGTTGGTCAGGAGGCTGGAAAGGCGCGCGCCGAGTTTAATCCAAATGTCGTCGGTAATGACGGCAACGCGGCCGAAGTCGGTTTCGTGTTGGTTGAGAAATTTGATTTGCTCGACCGCCATATCGATGGTGAAGTCTTTCAGCATGGACAAGTCTAACAGGATGTCGGGCAGATGGATTTTTTGTTTCGCGGCCAACAAGGCTTCTTCCAATTGGCGGAAATCGTCCAAAGTGAACTCGTTGTACAGCGCTACGTTTAAGCCGTAAGATTGTTCGCGGATGGAAATCATGGTGTTCTCCTTGTTAAATTATTGCTTCATCAGAAATTTTTTGATTGAGGCCGGAGTAAAACTGCTGAACACGCCGCCTGCAACAATGATAACCATGCCGACAGTTTCCTGCCAAGTGATTTTATCGCCGAAAAGCAGTACGCCGGATAAGGCGGAGAAAACGACGGTCAGGTAGGAAAGCGAGGCAACGGTAAATTTCTTGCCGACCTTGTAGGCGCGGGTCATGGCCAGTTGGGCAATCATGGCGGAGATGCCGATGCCGGCCAGATAGGGCAGGGAAGACGCGGTCAGCGGATGCCAGCCGGTAAAGCAGCTCCAAATGGCGGACATAATCAGGCCGGTAAGCGACAGATAAAACACCACGCGCCAGCCCGGTTCGCCCAAAAGCGAGAGTTCGCGCACTTGCAAATACGCCCAGCCTGACATGGCGCCGCCTGCCAAACTGACCAGTGCGGCAAATTCCTGTCCGCCTTGAAAAGATGGGTTGAGCAGCAGGATAACGCCGACAAAGCCCATAACCAAAATGGCTTGGGTATAAAGCGTAATTCGTTCTTTTAAAATGAAAAATGAAAAAATGGCCAGCCAGATGGAGGAGGTGTAGTTGAGTGTGACGCCTGTTGCCAGCGGCAGATGTATGACGGAATAAAGCGTGCACATCATGGCAAGCGTGCCGATGACGCTGCGGTTGAGATGGGTTTTCCAATGCGGCGTGGAAAATGTGTTGCCTTGCGCTTTGGCCATGATGCCTAAGAACAGGGTGGAGACCAGCATGCGCCAAAAGACCAGCTCACCGCTGGAAAAGCCGAAATGTGTAGAGGCGGCTTTGACGGAGAGGTTCATGACGGTAAAGCTGAGCGCGGCAATAACCACCCATGCCGAGCCGAGCGGATCTTTTCTGATGGTTTCCATTTGATGGGTATGTAAAGCGATTTTATTAATAAGAAAATATTATACAGGTCAATCAGGCCGTCTGAAAAATATCGTTGGGTTTCAGACGGCCTTTTTATTAGAAAATAAGAATTATTATTGAGTAATGAGGTGGGTTTTTATAGAATGGAAGCCCTATTTTAAGAAAGGCTTGCCATGAAAGTATCTAATATTTCTGCTGTATTGCTGTCTGCTTTGTTTTCCGTTGCTGTTTCTGCCGCGCCTTTGGGAGAGGTTTCTTCCGAAAACGGTAAGATTTTCAGCGGCGAAAATTACATGGTCGTTAAGAAAGACATGAAAAAAGGGGAACAGATTAAGCCGCACGATCATCCGGGTTTTAAAACGCTGATTTTTGCCGTTGGAAAAGGAAGTTTTGACGTAACGTTGAATCAGACTGAAAAACATACTGTCGGCGCAGGCTCGGTGTTGCGGTTTGGCGGCGATGCAGTGATTGAGGCAGTTGCAACCGAAGATGCCGATGTAGCAATTACTTTGATTAAGTAAACCGATAGAGGATAAAAGGCCGTCTGAAAAATGATGTTTCAGACGGCCTTGTTTATTCATCCAACCGTTGCCATTAAGCGCAAATCAAATAGATGAAGCCGGAGCCGAACATATCTGCCAAGGCGTGAATCAGGAAAAACGGCAGCAGGTTTTTAACTTTGTATTTGTAGAAGAAGTAGTACATCAAGCCGAAAACAACGCCGATAACGGTCGCCCAAAGCATACCTTGATAAGTATGGAAGGAGATGCGCACCAAGGTCGAATAGGCCAATGCCTGCCATTTGTATTTGTCTTCCACGCAGGTTAAGAGGCCGAGGAAACAGAATTCTTCGTAAAAGCCGTTTAAAAGGCCGTAGAGGATGGCCATCGGCGCAAGGGCGGCGAATTTGTCGAAGATGGATAATGGTTTGATGTATTGGAAAATTTCAGTGGTGAAGTAATTGTAGCCGCCGCTTAACGAAGTCACCGCATCGGCGGTCAGACCCATCAGGATAAAAATCACAGGGGTCCAAAACAATACGCCTAAATTAAAGCGAATCGGCAACTGTTTGAAGTCGAAACGGCGGATAACGAGGTAAATCAGAGCAATAGCAAGCAGCGTCAACTGCAGGCTCATGTTTTCCGAATAAGCCACGCCGGTTACCGCAGTATCGCGCGCCTCTTCGGTAACAGCGGCCGTTTCTATTTGTGGCATCAGGCTGGCGATATAAAGTTGAGTAGAACGGTAGGCAAATTGACCGAACAGGATGGCGGTAACAATCAGCATGTCAAACCAGCGCAGATGGCGCAAAGGCTCTTTAGGGCGGATAGTGGCGAGCATGCTCATAATTCTCCTCTTTACTCTAATTAAATGGCAGTGCGCAATAGTTACATAAACATACAAAAATCGTCAACAATTATCGTAATAAAACATGAATTAAAAATCAGGCTGTTTCAGACGGCCTGAAGTGCTTCTAAAATGCCGTATTTTCAGAAGGGTTTATCTTCAAAAATATGGCATAATCACTTTATTGCAAACTAAGGAATCTTATCGTGAGTATTTCTCTGTCCCAATATCTGCTGTACCTGCAATACATGTTGGCAGGTATCGCCATGACTGTAGTTTTCGGTGCCGTATATCTGCGGATTACCCCCGCCGAAGAATTGCGCCTGATTAAAAACGGCAACCTTGCCTGCGCCTTATCGTTTGGCGGCGCGTTGGTCGGTTTCTGTCTGACGCTTGCCTCAAGCATTGCACACAGCGTCAGCTTCATCGATTTTATCCTGTGGGGACTTGCCGCAGCAGTGATTCAGATTTTTGTCTATTTCGCTGCAACAATGATGATTAAAGACGCTACCCCAGAACTTATCGGCAACAATGTCGCCGTCGGCGCGCTGTTTGGTGCAGTGTCCATCTCGATCGGCATTTTGAACGCTGCTTGCTTGACTTGATTTTGATGGTCGGTTGGATAGCAAAAGATGTGCTGATCCTGACTCCTGCCTGGAAAAATTATCGGTATATTTTTTTGACTGATAAGGTCTTATGTCTGATGGTATTGGCGTTATAGTGAAATTCTGAAAGCATCAAAAAATTCAGACGGCCTGTTATATACAAGGCCGTCTGAAACATTTTAACTACTTAAGTTCATCAAATTAGAAAGAGTATTGCAATCTTACGCCCGCTTCGTGGGTGTGGTTTTTAGGTTCTATAGATCCCAATTCATATGAGTCATACTCTTCCGTAACGGTAAGGTTCGATTCTTTAACTTTCCAGCCGCGATAGAATGGAGTGAGGCTGATTTTGGAGCCGTTAGCGAATTTTTTAGATATAGGCACTTCAACCTCAATACCTTGTCCGCCGCCTTGTTTCATTCGGGTTTCTACCTGGTCGGGTTCGTAAGAATATTGGCGGCCTTTCACGGCACGATTGTAGGCAATGCGGGGAGATATCTCAAAGTTTGCAGGAAGGGCGATATTTACTCCAGTATTGATTTGCGCATATGTGGTTCGGTTTTTGCGGTCATAATCATTAGGATCAATGCGGCTGCTTAAGTCTCTCAGAACACGGTGTCCCAAGCCGGCTCCGGCAGTAATACTAAAGCGATTGTTAATCGGGAGTGTATATTCGTATAAGGCACGGATATCGTATGCGCGGCGTGGTGCATTTTTGAGTGTGGCTGAGCCATAACTTGCTGAATCGTCGATATAATCCTCAGTTATATATTGTACGCTTCCTGTGTAATCTGTTTTACCGCGCGAATAACGGCCTTCTAATTTTGCCGCATGGCGATCGTTGAAACGGTATTTTACACCGGCATTAATAGACCATAAGTTGCCTTTTTGCTGCATTAAGCGACTACCATCTTTTTCGTATTCGCGATAGGTCTCGTTGTAATATTCGCTACCAACGGTAAATTCAACAGGGCGGGCAGCCTGTGTACTTACGGCAGCAGAGAGTGCTAACACTGCAAAACAGAAATGAGCAGAATTTTTCATATAAATTCCTTTTACTTTATGAAAGCCAATGTGATAATTTGACAATACAGCATGATGAATTTCTAGGATTTGGTAAATATTAACAGGTGTAGTGAACGCTTGGTATGGTGTTTAATGATTTTCTACCTGTATTTGTCTTTTTTATGATATAGCGCAGGTAAAAGCAGAAAAATAGTGTAAAACAGAGTCTGCATGAATTTTAATGATATGTTAATGTTTCTGGGTTGGCTAGTGGGTTTAATACTAAAAATAGATAGAGCAACCCACTCTATTCCCATGCATAAAGACATTTTGAATGTTAATATCGTATGACATTCTATTTATATAAAATAAGCGATATTACCGACCAGGCAAATTGACCTGACTGCCCATTAAGTTATCCCTTCTTCTTCAAATAAGGAACTGCGATGTTCAACTTTATCAAGAAACAGTTTATCGACGTCATTCAATGGCCGAATCCCGATGACAGCCTGCTGATGTGGCGTTTTCCGATTGCCGATGAGGAGATCCAAAACGGTGCGAGCCTGACTGTGCGTGAGGCGCAGATGGCGATGTTTGTCGATGAAGGCGTAACCGCCGACGTGTTTAGTCCGGGGCGTTACACGCTTAATACGCAAACGTTGCCAGTACTGACCAACTTGAAAAACTGGGACAAGCTCTTTGAATCTCCGTTTAAATCGGATGTTTACTTTTTTAATACCAAACAGCAGCTTGCACGAAAATGGGGTACGTCCCAACCTGTTACCGTGCGCGATGCCGAGTTTGGCGCGGTGCAATTGCGTTCGTTCGGTATGTATTCTTACCGCATCAGCGATCCGGCAAAATTCTTCAAAGAAGTCAGCGGCGTGGCGGCGCAATACAGCGGCGTAGATTTGGAAAACCAGCTGCGCAATATTGCAGTCACCCAGTTGGCGGCCGCGTTTGGCAGCTCCGGTATCCCATTCTTGGATATGGCGGCGAACCAAGTTTTGCTGTCACAAAAAATCGGCGAATTGCTTGGCGCGGAATTTGCCAAGCTGGGTTTGGCGCTGGAAAACTTCACTGTTGAAAGCATTACCTTGCCTGCTTCTATCCAGGCTGCGTTGGATAAGAAAATTTCGATGGGCGTTATCGGCGATTTGGGACGTTACACCCAATATCAAACCGCCGAATCCATCCCGCTTGCGGCACAAAATGAAGGCGGACTTGCCGGAATTGGTGCAGGTTTGGGCGTAGGTGCCGGTATTGGTCAAGCGATGGCGGGTGCCATGGCGGGCATGATGCAGCCGAATACGCAACAGGCTCAGCAAAATGTTCAGCCGGCTGCCGAAGATCCGCAGGCGAAATTGGTGAAACTCAAGTCTTTGCTGGATGGCGGTTTGATTTCGCAAGAAGATTTTGATAAGGCCAAGGCTGAAGTGTTGAAGCAGCTGATTGGTTAATCAATTGAAGGCCGTCTGAAAAATATCATTCAAAGAAGCGTTGAGCTGCTTCTGTGAAAAGGTTTCAGACGGCCTTTTGAATCATTTGATTGAGTCTGTTCGGCGTTTTAATCTGAAATCATTGATAAAACCAGTTGATATAAACGCTAAGGCCGTCTGAAACACTCCAACCCATTCTGGAAAAGCAAATCCATGTCTCAAACTCCTTTCTTCAAAACCGACTGCCCAAGCTGCGGCGCACCTGTCGAAGCGCATTCTGCTTCTGCCGTGACGCTGGTGTGCGGCTATTGCAACAGCATGCTGGTGCGGCAAGATAACGGCGTTGTCGACTCCGGCCGCGATTCCGCATTGCTGGAAGATTTTAGTCCGCTGCAAATCGGAACCAGCGGCACATTTGTCGCTCAACGCTTTACCTTGGTCGGACGGCTTCAGGTGCAATACGACGATGGTGCGTGGAATGAATGGTATGCGCTATTTGACGACGGCAGAGCCGGTTGGCTTTCTGAGGCGGGTGATTTGTATGTGATGACCATGCCGGTCGAAATCGATAATCCGCCGAAATTTGAAGACACGCGAGCCGGATTTAGCGAGCTGACTTTTCAAGATAAGCACTATATTGCCTCCGATGTCCGCAAAATCAGCTTGAAACGCGCCGCCGCACAGGGTGAATTGCCGTTTGTTTTGAAAGAGGATACAGAAAATCGGGTTTCCGACTGGCGTTGCGAAAACCTTTTCATCACGCTCGATTACAGCAACAAAACACCCAAAGCCTTCTTCGGTCGGATGGTAAACCTAGATGATTTGAAGCTGGAAAACACGCGCCACGAAGATGAAATTAAAGAAAGCGCAGGCCGTCTGAAAGGCAGTATTACTTCAGAAAACTGTCCTAACTGCGGCTCATCCATTCATTGGGTAAACGGGCTGACTTCCCATCTGAACTGTCAAAGTTGCGGCAGCGAATTGGCAGTCGGCAAAGATAAAGCGGAGCTTATTACCGCCAACAATCTGCGTTTGTCCCAAAATACGATGTTTACTTTGCCTGTCGGCTCGACAGGCTGTCTGAAAAATAAAGAGTTTCATGTTATCGGCGCAATCAGATATTTAGAAACAGATGCGCAGGAAACATTTAATAACTTGTTCAAAGGTGCCAAACATACATTGGCACCAGAAGGGCAGTGGACAGAGTATTTGCTTTACAACCCAACTCAGGGTTTCTTATGGCTGGTTGAAGCTGATGAAGGTTGGAATATTTCTGAAACCTTGAACGATTGGCCGCGCCTCGACCGCAACCGCCAACCGCAAGGCTATGGCAAACTTTATGACTATGGCGGACGAGTCAGGATTGCCAGCGGAGCATTTTATTGGCGTGTCCGAAACGGTGATTTGAACTATTACAGCGATTACCGAGACGGACAAAGCCGTAAGATTGGCTCCGAACTAAACAGTCACGAAATGGCATGGACTAGAAGTGCCCCAATTACTTATCGGGAAATTGCGGACGCATTTGAATTGACCAATAAAATATCATCTTACACCGTGAAAATGAGTGCAGATGATATCGATGAAAAATTACGACTTCTGATGATTGCTATTTTGGTTATCGTCAATATTCCGTCATTGTTTATGAATGGCTTCGATGCACTATTCGATATATTTCTTATCGGTTGGGGTGTCTATGCTCTTTTTATAGTCGGACGGAAGAGAGATGAAAATGGCGAACAGAGTATCTCTCGAGTGGGATATGTTATTTGCGCAATGGCTTTGATTGTTTTTGTTACGATGATGAATTATGCAGATTTGTCCGATTTGGATGATGACAGTAGCCGAGTTCATTCAGGAGGAAGCTACGGCGGTTATTCAAGCGGCTATTCCGGAGGCCATAAATGACCCATGCCCCCGGTAACCATGGCCTATTGGACTTATACGGTTGCGACGAAGCCATCTTAAAAGATGAAGGCCGTCTGAAAACCGCTTTGGCAGCTGCCGCACAGGCTGCAGAAGCCATCATATTGACCGAACATTTCCATACCTTCGGCGGCGCAGGCGGCGTAACCGGCGTTTTGCTGCTCGCCGAGTCCCATATCAGTATCCATACTTGGCCTGAACACCGTTTTGCCGCTATAGACGCATTTATTTGCGGAGGTATGAAATTGGAAAAAGTGAAGGAAGTGTTGTGCAGGGAGTTGGCGGCGGAACGGGTGGATTGGACGGTTGTAAATAGAGGCAGTGATTTGACTTTATTTTAGTTTTATCAATATTGGCAAGAGGGGCAAAAGTTCAACGCCAAGCATACGCCATTTGATATTTCAGGAGATGTTAATTTATTGCTGGTTAAGTAAGTGTTATCGGTTCTATAACATGAAGGCATTTGGAAATAATGGGTATCTTACAGAGAAAAGGGTGTATGACTTGCTTTCCTAAAAAATACTGAAAAGCAATAATTTATTATGCTAACCCGCCGTCAATTTCTCAGCTATACCGCCGCGCTTGGCGCTGCCTCTGCTTTCTCTAGGCAGACTTATAAGTACCTCAACCGCAAACCGCCGGTTTCTATTAACCGTGTCGGCTTGCCGTTGGGGCATTTGTTGCGCGATCGAAAATTGTTGCAGGCACCGGCTCGTCGTTATGAATGCAATACGTTGATACTCGGCGGCGGTGCGGCTGGGTTGGGGGCGTTGTGGTATTTGGCGAAGCATAATCACCGCGATGTATTGTTGGCAGAAGGGTTTGAACGTAATGGCAACAATGCCGCCTATACGTCTTCAGACGGCCTGAAAGCGCCGAGTGGTGCGCATTATTTGGCTTCGCCGTCGAAAGAAAGCGTGTATGTGCGCGAGATGTTGGCGGATTTCGGTATTTTGCAGTCGGACGGCAGCTTTAGGGAAACCGATTTGGTCTATGCGCCCGAATCGCGCCTCTTATATCAGGATAAATGGGTAGAACATCTATTGCCGAAAGAAGATGCGGATTCCAAACGGTTTTTTGATTTGATAGGCCGTCTGAAACAGGCTTACGGCAATGATGGTAAGAAAATTTTTGCCATTCCGATTGCGCTGTCATCGGTAGATGAGACATGGCGCAAACTTGATGATTTAACGTTCAAACAATGGCTTGAGCAAGAAGGTTACCACTCGCCCGAGCTTTTGTGGTATCTCGATTATTGTTGCCGCGACGATTACGGACAAGGCATCGGGCAAGTGTCTGCCTTTGCCGGATTGCATTATTTTGCCGCCCGCAACAGCGCGGAAACCGTTCTCACTTGGCCCGAAGGTTTGGCACATCTTTCTGAAAACCTGCGCCGTCATGCTGGTTTGCAGGAAGGCTGGCAATGGCCATCTGAAAACCGTATCCGTTTGGAGAAACCTGCTTCGGTTAATGCTTCCGCCGTCAAAATCAAATCGTTTTCAGACGGCCGGATTGAAGTGTGGCTGCGTGATAATGCAAAAGGGGGAACCGTTGCAGTCACCGCACAAAACGTTATCTCCGCCATGCCGCTGATGGTTGCCGCCCGCATTATTGAATCTCCCGAACAATTTGGTCTAGACATTCCCGAATACGCGCCATGGCTGGTTTCTAATTTTGAATTGCACAGTTTCCCGAAAGAAAAAAACAACAGCGAACTTGCGTGGGACAATGTGGTTTACGGCAGCCAAGGGCTGGGCTACGTTGTTGCAACCAACCAGTTTATTCGGGTTGCCCGTCCTGAACGCACGATTTTTACCGCCTACGCCGCGCTCAACCACGATACGCCACAAGCCGTCCGCCGCCAGCTACTTGAAGCAAGTGACGAAGAGTTGCTCCAGCTTGCCGCCCAAGATCTGCTTACCGCTTACGGCGAAGGCTTTTGGCGGCACGTTTCCCATGTTGACATTATCGTTCGGGGGCATGGCATGAGCGTGCCGAAACCCGGCTATTTAAGCGATGAGGATTTATTAAAAATCAGAAGTCAAAATACCGGATTATTATTTGCACACAGTGATTTAAGCAGCTATTCGGTATTTGAAGAGGCTTTGTATTGGGGTGTGGAAGCGGCACGGAAAGTGTTGGAACAGGGATAATTTGAATTAGGCGGATACTGGACTAAATATCTGTTTGTATTTAAATTTTAATTCTAAAAGGAAATATATGAAATATTTGAGCTTTTCTCTGATTGTTGCCTTAGGATTAGGGAGTGCGGCATTTGCCTCTGCTGAAAAAATGCTGCCTCTGGACGAAACAGGCTGCATTGACCAACCCTTACAGGTTAAACGTGGCCAAGTGTATGGTTTTAATAGTTCGGCAGATGCCGGTTTAGTGCTTTCATTCGCGCCTGTTAGTCCCGGTGTCGTTGTGAAAGACCCGAAAGGCAAACGGATTGCTTTGGAAGTAGGGGCTGATGGTGATACGCCTGAAAACCGCTTCAGCTTTGCCGAAATTGATCAGAAAGGACGTTACACTATCCGCTTCCCGAGGGCGGGTAAGATTGAATCTTTGTGTGTTAATGCCGCCAGTTAGGATAAATATTAAACCGAATAATGTTTGATTCGTATGCTTGCAGTAAAAAAAGGCCGTCTGAAATCATATTCAGACGGCCTTTTCTTTTTTAACCTATAACCTGATTAGGCTTTTGGTTTCAAAGCGGCAGCTTCGCGAGCCAGACGGGTGATGGTATCCCAGTCTTTGTTTTTGATGGCTTCTTTCGGAGTCAGCCATGAGCCGCCGACGCACAAGACATTAGGCAGCGCCAAGTACTCGGGAGCGGTTGCCAGGCTGATGCCGCCGGTTGGACAGAAGCGCACGTCGGCGTAAGGGCCGTACAGGGCTTTGAGCATGGCTTTGCCGCCAACGACTTCAGCAGGAAAGAGTTTGAGGGTGTCGATGCCGTGTTCCAAAGCCAGCTGGACTTCACCCGGAGTGGCAACGCCGGGAATCAGGGGAATGCCGCTGTTGTGGCTGGCTTTGGCGAGGGATTCGTGCAAACCCGGGCTGATGGCGAAAACCGCACCTGCGTCTTCGACGGCTTTGAGCTGTTCGGGATTGGTTACCGTACCCGCGCCGACGATGGCATTGGGCACTTCTTTGGCAATCAGGCGGATGGCGTCGAGGCCGACAGGGGTGCGCAGGGTGATTTCGAGGGTGGGAATGCCGCCTTCGACAAGGGCATGGGATAAATCGACGGCAGTGCTCAAGTCGTCAATCGCCATTACCGGTACAACTGCGCCGGCAGTCAGAATTTCACGAGGGGTCAGTTTAGACATTTTAGGTCTCCGTTGGGGACTGTATCGTAATAGGGTCGATAACATGGTTTCAGACGGCCTGTTTGTTTTAAGAGGCCGTCTGAAAAGGGTTTAGGCAAATTCGCCGCCGAAGCTCATGGCACCGGTTTCTGCGCTGCTGGTCATGCTGCGGAAGTTGGTGAAGAGTTCGCGGCCGCAACCTTGTTGGTTCGCGCTCAAATCGATACGTTCGACTTCGCGAGCGTTCCATTCGGCTTCGTCAATCAGGACGTTGAGTTCGCCGGTAACGGAGTCGAAGCGGATCAGGTCGCCGGTACGAATTTTGGCGATATTGCCGCCCATCAGGGCTTCGGGCGTCATGTGGATGGAGGCCGGAACTTTACCGGACGCGCCGGACATACGGCCGTCGGTCAGCAACGCCACTTTGAAGCCGCGGTCTTGCAGGATGCCCAAAGGCGGGGTCAGTTTGTGCAACTCGGGCATACCGTTGGCGCGCGGGCCTTGGTAGCGGACGACGCAGACGAAATCGCGTTCCAACTCGCCGCGTTCAAATGCGGCCAATACTTCGCGTTGGTCGTTGAATACGATGGCAGGCGCTTCGATGATGCGGCAGCCTTCGCGCACGGCGGATACTTTAATTACGCCGCGACCGATGTTGCCTTTCATCAGGCGCAGACCACCGTCTGGGGAGAACGGATTGTCGGCTTTGCGCAGGATGTCTTCATTGCCGCTGGTTTCGGGTGCTTCACGCCATTCGAGTTTGCCGTCGATGAGGAAAGGCTCTTTGGTGTAGTGGCGCATACCGTGTCCGACGACGGTATCGACATCGTCGTGCAACAGGCCTGCGTCCAACAATTCTCGGATGACGAAAGGCAGGCCGCCGGCAGCAGTAAAGTGGTTTACGTCGGCTTTGCCGTTGGGATACACACGGATCAGCAATGGGATGATGGAGGAAATTTCGTCGAAGTCGTCCCAGTTCAAAATCACGCCTGCGGCACGCGCCATGGCGACGAGGTGCATGGTGTGGTTGGTCGAGCCGCCGGTTGCCATCAGACCGATCAGGGCGTTGATAAAGGATTTTTCGGTCAACATTTCGCCCAATGGTTTGATGGTGCCGTTTTTAATGCCGCGTGCAAGGTGTCCGGCTGCGTAGCGGGTCAGAGCTTCGCGCAGGTCGGTATAGGGATGGACGAAGGCGGCGGCAGGCAGGTGTACACCCATCATTTCCATCATCATTTGGTTGGAGTTGGCGGTGCCGTAGAAAGTACAAGTACCCGGGCTGTGGTAAGAGCCCATTTCGCTTTCAAGCAAGGCATCGCGACCGACTTTACCTTCGGCAAAAAGCTGGCGGGTACGGGCTTTTTCTTTATTGCCGATACCGCTGGACATCGGGCCTGCCGGAACGAAGATGCCCGGAATATGGCCGAAAGACAACGCACCGATCATCAGGCCGGGAACAATTTTGTCGCACACGCCCATAAACAGGCTGCCGTCAAACATTTGATGCGACAGACCGATGGCGGTACTCATGGCAATCACGTCGCGGGAAAACAGCGACAATTCCATGCCGGCATAACCTTGCGTGATGCCGTCGCACATGGCGGGTGTGCCGCCGGCGACTTGTGCGGTCGCGCCGTTTTTCTGTGCTTCGTCTTTGATTTGGTCAGGGAAGTCTTTAAACGGCTGGTGTGCGGAAACCATGTCATTGTAGGCAGTGATGATGCCTAAGTTGGGGACGGTTTCCTGAAGCATTTCGATTTTGATGCTTTTGGGCATGGCGGCATAGCCGTGTGCTAAGTTGCTGCAGCCGAGCTGGTTGCGCTCTAAGCGTCCCATCTGTTTGGCGCTGCGGATTTTCGCCAGATACTTTTCACGCGTCGGGCGGCTGCGCTCGATGATGCGCTCGGTAATTTCGGCGAGTTTCGGGTGAATAGGAGTGGGGTTCATGTGCGGTCTCCTGGCTAAACGATATGATAGGGATTTTGTTTGCGCGTTTCTGATTTTTGTATTGGGTATGTTTCAGACGGCCTTGAGCTGTGGGAATGAATAATAAGGACCGTCTGAATATTTGAAGATTTTCTCTTCGAAGCGTCCGCATATTATAGTACAAAATCTGTAATTTTGTTACAAAATAATTTACTAAGTGGAAGAAATTTGATTTAAATCGAGGTATGGTCAATTCGTAAAATGGCAGGCTGCAAAAGTCATCAAACTTTTATGTTAAATCAAACAATTTGTAAAAATGAGAATAGACAAAATGTGTAGCCATGTGTAGTATTACTACTCATTAGCCCGCTTGTTTGAAATTTTGGTGCAGGCGATTGGTTTTTTACTGCTTATTGCTTAAAGGCTTTTGATTCTAATCGATTTTTATAGATGACGACAGTCCAAAAGTTTTGAAGCAAGCTTCCTCAACGAGAGATGAAACAATGAGTACACAGACAAATTTTGATTTGGTGTTGTTTGGCGCGACCGGCGATTTGGCAATGCGTAAACTTTTGCCTTGCCTGTATCAGGCGCATGTAGCCGGTTTGCTTCATCCCGAAGGTCGTATTTTGGGCGTAAGCCGTAGCGAATTGGATACCGCCGGCTTTTTGGCTAAAGTGGAAACGAATTCTAAAATCCATGTCAAACAAAACTTCTCAGATGAAGCGTGGGCATCGTTCATCCAACGTCTTGAGTATTTGAAAGTCGATGTGACAAAGAAAGGCGATTTCATTGCCTTGGGCGACTTGGTAAAAGCACGCAAGAATACTGAAAATGTCGTGATCTACCTCTCAACTGCGCCGAAATTCTTTGCGCAAGCCTGTGAAAACCTTGCCGAAATCGGTTTGAATGCCGATAACGTGCGCGTGGTTTTGGAAAAACCGTTGGGTACGGACTTGGCCTCTTCCCAACAAATCAATACAGATGTGGCCCGTTATTTCAAAGAAGAGCAGATCTACCGTATCGACCATTATTTGGGTAAAGAAAGCCTGCAAAACCTGCTGGCCTTGCGTTTTGCCAATGTGATGTTCGAGCCTTTGTGGAACAATAAATATATTGAAAGCGTACAGCTGACCATCGCCGAGCAGTTGGGCGTGGAAGAACGCGGTGAGTTTTACGACATTACCGGCGCATTGCGCGATATGGTGCAAAACCACTTGATGCAAATGCTTTGTATGACTGCGATGGAAGCACCGGCGAGCTTGGATGCCGATGCCGTACGCGACGAGAAAGTGAAAGTCATCAAATCTCTGAAACCGCTGACCATCGAATCCGTCAACGAAAATGTTATTCGCGGCCAATATGTTGCAGCAAACGGCATGAACGGCTATCTGGAAGAAGTCGATGTACCGAAAGACAGTTTCACTGAAACCTATGTCGCCATCAAAGCCGAAATTGAAAACGAGCGTTGGAAAGGCGTACCTTTCTACCTGCGTACCGGCAAACGCATGGCAGGCAAAGTGGCGGAAATTGTGTTGAACTTCCGTCCGCTGCAAAACCATATTTTTGACAACAGCCAAGCCGCGCCGAATCGTTTGGTTATTGAACTACAACCGACCGAATCCGTCCGCCTTTACACTCAAGTAAAAACCCCGGGTGCAGGCAACAAAGTCGAAGTTACACCGATTGGCGTAGACTTGGGCACAGCCGTAGAGGGCCGCCGCGCCGAGGCTTATGAGCGCCTGCTGCTGGATGTGATTAACGGCAAACTCGCTTTGTTCAACCGTCGTGACGAACTCGAAGCTGCTTGGGAATATGTGATGCCGATTTTGGAAAACTGGGCGAACAATACAACGCCTCCACATGCTTACGAAGCCCATTCTTGGGGCCCTGAAGCTGCGCGCGCGCTGTTGGCCCGTGACGGCAACAAGTGGCACGAAGAGCAATAATATTTCTTTCAGACGGCCTTGTTTTCCAACAAAAGGCCGTCTGAAACCATGAAAGGACGAAACATGTTTGTTTGGCACGAACAAGAAAACGCTGCAACTGCCGCGCAAGCTTTGGCTGATGCCGTTGCCGCGGCATTGCAAGCCGCATTGAATGAGAAAGGCCATGCGGTTTTGGCCGTTTCCGGCGGCCGTTCGCCGATTGCGTTTTTCGAGGCTTTGTCGCAAAAAGATTTAAATTGGCAAAACGTCGGCATTACTTTGGTGGACGAACGTATTGTCCCGACCACGCATACCGACAGCAATACAGGCTTGGTACGCGAATATCTGCTCAAAAATAACGCGGCCGTTGCCACATGGATTCCTGTTATTGAAGACGGAAAGTCTGAAACTGAATTACAACCTGAAGTTGTCGTTGCTTATGCATTGAAACATTACAAGCAACCTGACGTGCTGGTGTTGGGCATGGGAGGAGACGGGCATACAGCGTCGTTGTTCCCTCAAGCGCCTCAATTACAGGCCGCAATCAATGAAGCTGATGACCCGACATTGATTCATACTACGCCGGTTACCGCGCCGCATGAGCGTGTGAGCATGACTTTGGGTGCGATTGCCAAAACGCCGAATGTATTTTTGGCCATTCAAGGCGCAGAGAAAAAAGCGGTATTCGACAAAGCTGCTGCAAGGGTCGATACCGAATATCCGACCAGCCTGATTCTCAATCACCAAGGAATTAACTGCCATGTCTACTATGCACACTGAAGCTTATCCCCGCCTGGTCGCCGATATCGGCGGTACGAATGCCCGTTTTGCGCTTGAAACTGCACCGCAAGTGATTGAGAAGGCTGAAGTTTTACCTTGTAAAGATTACGATACCGTCGTTGATGCCGCCAAAACTTATTTGGAACGCGCAGGCAGCCCGAAAGTTTTGCACGCCGCCTTTGCGATTGCCAATCCGATTTTGGGCGATTGGGTGCAGATGACCAACCACCACTGGGCATTCTCCATCGAGACTACCCGTCAGGCTTTGGGTTTTGAAACGTTGATTCTGTTGAACGATTTTACCGCCCAAGCTTTGGCAGTGACCAAAACTGAAAAGAATGACTTGGTACAAATCGGCGGTCAAAAGCCCATCGAATTTGCACCTAAAGCCGTTATCGGTCCGGGTACAGGTTTGGGTGTCAGTGGTTTGGTGCACAGCGCTGCCGGTTGGGTGGCGTTGGCAGGCGAGGGCGGCCATACCAGCTTCCCGCCGTTTGACGATATGGAAGTGTTGATTTGGCAATACGCTAAAAACAAATACGGCCATGTTTCTGCCGAGCGTTTTTTGAGCGGCGCAGGTTTGAGCCTGATTTACGAGGCATTAGCCAAACGCGACAACATCAAACAATGCCGTCTGAAGCCTTCTGAAATCACTGATAAGGCATTGAGCGGAACATCGCCGATTTGCCGTCAGACTTTGGATATTTTCTGCGCCATGCTGGGTACGGTTGCTTCCAATTTGGCTTTGTCATTGGGTGCGCGCGGCGGCGTGTATTTGTGCGGCGGCATTATCCCGCGCGTGTTGGATTACTTTAAAACGTCCCCGTTCCGCAGCCGCTTTGAAAATAAAGGCCGCTTTGAGGCTTATCTTGCCGCTATTCCCGTGTATGTCGTATTGAGCGAGTTTCCGGGCATCGTCGGCGCGGCGGTCGCGTTAGACAATCATTTAAATAACGTTTAAACACACAAACGGCGGTGCAGGGCAGGGGGTGGAAAAAACCCTTGTCCTGAACGTCAAAAAATCAAAGGGTAGAGTATATGTTAAGCAAAATCAGCGAATCATTGTCCAACCTCTCCGGCGCAGAACGCAAAGTTGCCGAATCTGCGTTGGCCGAGCCGAAATGGTTCGTTCATGCCGCTGTGGCGGAAATCGCCGAGCGTGCTTCCGTCAGTCAGCCGACTGTAATCCGTTTCTGCCGCAGCTTGGGTTACAAAGGCTTGCCTGAGTTCAAACTCGCTTTGTCTGCCAGCATCGGCCATGAAGGTATGCCTTACGTTCATGAAGAATTGAACGCCGATGACAACATGAGCAGCGTGGTCGAAAAAGTATTGGGCAATGCTGCAGCCTCCCTCTTGGGCGAGCGCCGCTTCCTGAAAGAATCCGAGCTGGAAAACGCGATTGCCATTCTGATGCACGCGCGACGCGTTGAGTTTTATGGTGTCGGCAACTCCGGCATCGTTGCCCAAGATGCGCAACACAAATTCTTCCGCTTCGGTATGTCCACCGTTGCCTATGTCGATACGCATACCCAGCTGATGGCGGCTTCCGTATTGACCGAGCAGGATGTATTGGTGGCGATTTCCAATACCGGCTCGTCTATCGAATTGCTGGACGCGGCCAGTATCGCCAAAGAAAACGGCGCAGCCGTTATCGCGCTGACTCGCAATGATTCGCCGTTGGCTCAAATGGCCGACTGCGTATTGAGTATTGCCACTCAGGAAAATGCCGAGCTTTATACGCCTATGGTGTCCCGTCTTCTGCAGCTGGCCGTTATCGACATTCTTGCCATCGGCTTGGCCTTGCGCTTGGGCGATACTGCCAGCACGCAACTGCAAAAAAGTAAAAAAAGCATACATAACAAACACATCGAATACGATAAAGATTGATTCTTCACTGATATCTTCAGACGGCCCCAACCCACATCAAGGCCGTCTGAAACCTCAAAAAACGGAAACCACCCCGTTCCCGTTTCAGACGACCTCACGGCCGTTTTCTCAACAAAACTGTCCAATATCCAGGAGAGCATCCGATGAAACACCTTCACGATTTACCAGCTTGGTCAAAATTATGGATACATTTTGACGAAACCAAAGAACAACATATGCGCGAAATGTTCGAGCAAGATCCCGAACGTGCCGAGCGCTACTGGCTGCAGGTTGGCGGCCTGACTTTGGATTATTCTAAAAACCGTATCAACGACGAAACCATGTCGCTTTTGTTCGAGTTGGCTCGTGAAGCAGGCGTGCCGGAACGGATGCAGCAAATGTTCCACGGCGAAAAAATCAATACGACAGAAAACCGCGCCGTACTCCACGTTGCCCTGCGCAACCGCACCAATGCCCCCATCGTCGTGGATGGCGAGGATGTCATGCCTAAGGTCAACCATGTCCTGCAACGCATGGGCGAATTCGCGCATGAAGTCCGCAGCGGCAGCTGGTTGGGCTATACCAATCAAGTCATTACCGACGTCGTCAACATCGGTATCGGCGGCTCCGACCTCGGCCCTCTGATGATGTGTACTGCGCTCAAGCCTTTCGGTCATCCGCGTTTGAACATGCACTTCGTCTCCAATGTGGACGGCTCCCAACTGCGCGACGTATTGTCCAAAGTCCACCCCGAGACCACCCTCTTCATCATCGCCTCCAAAACCTTTACCACCCAAGAAACCCTGACCAACGCCCTGACCGCGCGTAAATGGTTCTTGGATCATGCAGGCGATGAAAGCGCCGTGGCCAAACACTTCGTTGCCGTATCGACCAACCAAAAAGCCGTTGCCGAATTCGGTATCGATACCGCCAATATGTTTGAATTTTGGGACTGGGTCGGCGGACGATACAGCCTCTGGTCAGCCATCGGCCTGCCGATTATGCTGTATCTCGGCGAAGAGAACTTCATCGAAATGCTCAACGGCGCGCACTTGATGGACCAACACTTCATCAACACGCCACTGGAGCGTAACCTGCCGGTTATCCTTGCCCTTATCGGCATTTGGTACATCAACTACTACGGCGGCGGCAGCCACGTTATCGCGCCTTACGACCAACATCTCCACCGTCTGCCCAAATTCATCCAGCAGCTCGATATGGAGAGCAACGGCAAACAAGTTACCCTCGACGGTAAACCGGTCGGTTACGAAACTTCCCCGATTATTTGGGGCGAAACAGGTATCAACGGTCAGCACGCCTTCTTCCAACTGCTGCACCAAGGTACGCACATCACACCGATTGACCTCATTGCCTCTCTTGAAAAACGCAGCAATTTGCAAGGCCATCACGAAATCCTGTTGGCCAACGTCTTTGCCCAAGCCGAAGCCTTTATGCGCGGTAAAACGCCTGACGAAGTACGCGCCGAGCTTCAAGCACAAGGCATGGAAGCAGAGCGTATCGAAGAGCTGGTTCCGCATAAAACCTTCTCAGGCAACCGCCCGACCAACCTCATCCTCATGGACAAAATCAACCCGCGCAATATGGGCAGCCTGATTGCCATGTACGAACACAAAACCTTCGTTCAAGGCATTATTTGGGGCATTAACAGCTTTGACCAATGGGGCGTAGAACTCGGCAAACAACTGGCCAAAACCATTCTTGCCGAATTGACCGGCGAGACCGAAGTGCAAAAACACGACAGCTCGACTACACGTCTGATTAATCTTTATTTGAATGCCAACAAATAAAGCATTTATTTAAAACAAAAGGCCGTCTGAAAGTTTCAGACGGCCTTTTGTTTTATTCCGGATCATCCGTAAACGCATTTTCCCGAAATATCGGTACAAACGTGAAAAGATACAGTACGAACACGGCGATGGTCAGAAGCGCAGGAACGGTAATGAAAAATATCGGGTTCACGTTCATCAAGAAAGCGCGCGAGACGGCAGCCATAAAGAGAAGGGGGACGGCAATGCGGCAGAGCTTAGGGTAGTCGAGTTTGGTAAAGCCGCTGTGCCACAGTCCGGCGGTCAGCCACACCATCATCACGCCGCCCATCATACCGCCGAGGGTAATCAGGTGTAATGGGGCGGAGGAGGGCAGATTTTGCAGTTTCGCCGCGCCTGTCCACAGATAGCCTGCGGCGGCAAAAAGCTGGAGCAGGTAATAAGTGCGGACGTAGTGTTTGCGCAGGAGTTCGTGATGGTGCAGTTCGCGCAGCTTGGCGAGCAGGATGAAGCCGACGGCGAGCGCGGTAAAACCGGCGGTTTGCGCGGGCAGCCAAAGCTCGGCGGCGGCGTGCAGCAGCAGGAAGGTGATGGCGATGTTTTTATAGACGACGTTGGGGATGAATACGGGGTCTTTCAGACGACATTCTTTAAGGGCTTCCGCGCCCAGAAGGACGCTGACGCGGACGGATACAAACATGACCGCCGCCATGTTCAGATGCACTTGCGCGCGCAACAGGTTCAAATCACCGCTGACGGCATAGGCCGTCTGAAAAACGGTGAACGCGGCAAGTAACATTAGCAGGGCAAAGTTGTCGGTGTTGCGGTCGAGCCAAATCAGCCAGGCGCAGAACAGCAGCAACACCAGCCAATAGGCGGCGACGAAAAACGAAGAGGTTTGCGTCGCAAACGGCAACAGGACGGATGCGGCGAGCAACAATGCCGCCATCAAAGTAGCAACAGGTTTCAGACGACCTTTATAACCCGTCCATTCGAGCATGGCGGCAGTCAGAAAACCGCCGTATGCCGCAGGCAGCATGAGTTCTAAGAAGATTTGGCGGTGCAAGACGATGGCACCGGGGCTGATGAGAAACACCAACACGCCGAGTATGGCAAGTACCGCCGCGCCGACAAAAAACGGCCGCATGGGGTGGGTGAAAAATTTATTCATGACTTGGCTTGATTCTGCATGAAGATGCTTTCGGATATGGATTTATTGGGCGGACAGGGCCGTATCTTTTGACAAAGAGGCAAGCCTGCGGCTTGCTTACCCTCTCCCTAGCCCTCTCCCACGGGGAGAGGGGATTAGGCTGTCGAGCCCGAGCATTTTCAGGTTTACCTGCCATCTGATTTTCAATCCTGCGCTCTCTGATTTTCAGCAACCTGTTCCCCTCGCCCCGTGGGAGAGGGTTAGGGAGAGGGTAACGAACCGCAAGGTTTGTCAGATACTCAAATGCCCGTATCATTCATATTATTGATATTATTGTTTGAATTGTATTATTTTCAATAATAATAAATAATCCTAAACCAATATAAATAACAGCCATTATCCAACGACTAAACTTCTCTACAATTTCACCAATACCTGAAATATTAGCCAATCTTTGTGCTGTATATACTAAAACAAAAATCAATATTAAAAATACAAGAAGAGTAACTAATAAGTCGACAAGATCTAAAGTCACAAAGTAAGGAACAAAAAGTCCAATATTATCTGCACCACAACTAGCAACTGTAACCAAAGCAACAATACCGACTAATTTTGACAACCCTTTTTCATCCAATTCTTTTTTAGCTCTTTTTTCGCCCTCACAATCGTCGTAAATAGCAACTTTAATACCTAAGTAAATCGGTATTAAACCTAATAAACCCAACACCCATTTTTCCGGAACATAATGCAAAACAAAAGCTAGAAATAAACTAACTAATATTAAAATTACAGAACCTAAATATTGTCCGATATAAATATCTCGATATTCTTTTCTAGTATTTGCTCTAGCAAAAAATATTAATAGTATTACCAACAAATCTACTGCTGTAGCAATATATAAAACAGCAGCAGTAATCACAGTCGAAAACATAAAGCACCTCATAATGAATCCCCTGCCCCCTTGGCACCACGGCTTTTTCAAAAACCGAATCGCGTTCGGATAACAGATTCGTATCTTTCGCTAAAGAGGCAAGCCTGCGGCTTGCTTACCCTCTCCCTAGCCATCTCCCACGGGGAGAGGGAATTGGGCTGTCGAGCCTGAACATTTTCAGGTTTACCTGACATCTGATTCCCAATTCTACGGCTCTCTGATTTTGAGAAACCTGATCCCCTTTCCCCGTGGGAGAGGGTTAGGGAGAGGGTTAGGGAGAGGGTTAGGGAGAGGGCAACGAACCGCAAGGTTTGTCAGAAATTTAAATTCCTATCACTCATAATAATGAATCCCCTGAAACTCTCTTGCCACCACGGCTTCTTCAAAAGCCGAATCGCGTTCGGACAGCGGCGTAGGCAGGGTAATCACGTTTTGCACGTTCATGCCCTTAGTGGAAAGCAGCATGATTTCATGGCTCAGGCGTGCGGCTTCGAAGCGGTCGTGCGTTACCAGCATACACGCCATGCCCTGCCGCTCGATTTTTTCCACCAGCATGGCGACCAAAATATCGCGCAAATCGCGGTCCAAACCGACGAACGGCTCGTCCAGCAAGGCAAGGTCGCAGCCGCACAGCAGCAGGCGCAAAAATGCTACCCGTTTCGCCATGCCGCCGGACAATTCGGTCGGATATTTGTTCAAATCGCCCGCAGTCAGCCCGACTTTCGCCGCCAGCGCGATGATTTCGCCTTCATCGAGTTTGTCCATAAAAATAGCGATATTCTGCATCGCGGTCAAGTTTCCCGGCAGGCGGTTTTCCTGAAACAGAAAACCCGTTTTGCGGAAAGTATTGCGTATCGTGCCCGATTTCGGCGTTTCCAAACCCGCAATCAGCCGCAAAACCGTCGTCTTGCCGCAGCCGCTCGGCCCGAACAAAGCTTTTACTTCGCCGTGTTGCAGGTTCAAACTGAAATCGCGCACAATGGGATCGCGGAGAATTTCAAAACGCACGTTTTCAAGACAGAGCATCATCTCCTCCACGGCATAAACAAAATTTCCAAAGGCTTGGTAATCAGGTATTCAAACAGCGATACAAACACGATAACCAGCACCACATAAGCCATCACCGTCGAAGTTTCCAGCATCGCCCTCGCGTCCGCAATCCGCGCTCCCACGCCTTCGCTCGCGCCCAAGAGTTCCGCCATAATCACCACCTTCACCCCCATCGCCACCGCCACGCCGATGCTGGAAATCACATAGCCCGTCAGATGCGGGATATACAGATAACGGATTTTTTTCAGACGACCCAATTTATAAGCGTCAAACAATTCCTCATGCTGCTTGTTCACACTCGCCATCCCGACCGCCGCACTCGCAAACGTCAGCGGCGCGACCAACACAATGATGGTAAACAGCACGCTCGGATTGCCGAAACCGAACCAAAACAACGCCATCACCACCCAAATAATCGGCGGCATCGCCAACAAAACCGTAATCACAGGCTTGAGCAACGCCATCGCCGTCTTAAAACTGCCCGCCACCAGCCCCGCCGCCAATCCCGCCGCCAAAGCAACCGAAATCCCCACCACCGACCGCCACAGCGAAATCCCGATTTCGTTTTCCTGAAAATGTTTCAATAAATCCAAAGACTTTTGAAACACCTCCACCGGCGCAGGCAGCATAAACTCACCAAACACGGCACTGCCCCATGCCCACAACGCCACCACCACCATCGCCACGCTCAGTCCGGCAAAGCCGCTCCAAAGGTAGTCGATGATGTAAAACACCGCAGGCTGCGGTTTGCGGATTTTGTCGGTTTTAATCATGGTTTGGGTATTGGTTGGTGGGGATGGTTTGGGAACGGTAGGTCGTCTGAAAAAATGGTGATTGGGTTAGATGGAACACCGTAACCCAACGAAACGGTTTGATTTCCCAAAATAGTGTTTTCAGACGACCTTGGTTTGGGATTCATGGTTGGGTTACGACTGTGGCTAACACGACCTACGTTTGTTCTTAATTTAAAGAAAACTGTAAAGGCTGCGGAGCAATTACATTTTTTATGCTTTCTACTTGATTGGAATTTGTACTAATTGATACTTGGTGAGAGTCAGTAATCAAGAGCCCAGGTTGAGCAATAGGAGCAAGAGAATCAATGGCTTCTAAAACGGTTAATTCTCGTCTTTCTTCCAAGCGTTGTGCAACTATTCTGTGAGAACCAACAGAAAGATATTCTGGTTTGGGCATTTTTGCATCCCAATAAATAAAGGATTGAATAATCTGCCATGCAGAGTAAAAAATCTCCATAAAAGAACCGTCATATGGCAAAGGGCACACTACAAGGTTACGGTTTGAATCAAAGACTATTTGATCACCCTTTCCAAATGTTGAAGGAACTATACCTATTCTTAACCCTTGAGCTCCTTCTAACTGAGATTTGTTTATTTTAACGGTCGTTCCCACCCATCTATCAGTATCCCTATTTCCTAGAAATAAATCAGCCTTCCAAAGTCCAGAAATACTGCTAGGCAGTTGATCTCTATAATTCTGCCTACGAAATGCCTGCATTAAGTCTTGAATATATTGTTTTAATTTTGGTGGTTGTGCCTGCGCTCCTGTTAAAATCCTAGAATCATCAGTGAGTAAATCATCTGCATTACCAATAAGCTGCAAAGCTCCGGTCTTTTCTGCTCCAAATAAAATAGATGCAGTATCGTTACCTGGTACACGACAAAAACGGGTCAAACTATCATGCACCCGTTCAATGATCATAGGGTCTTTTCGTTGAATTGCATCATGGACAGCATATTCGAAGCAAATGCCGCAATCACCAGACCCAGGCCTATAAACACGAGGTAGCATAAACAGTTTTAAATTATGTATACCGCCTGTTTCATTTACAACATCATTTTTTATTGCAAATAATAATCCGTGAAGAATTGGACGAATAACCGCAATCAATGCACTTACTTCATCTGCAACACGTCCTTGTTGTTGTTCTACTTGAATATTAATTGAGTTCATATTTTACTCCAGTAAATGGTAATGTTTGTCTTAGTCGAGCGATGGGTTAAGCCGCTGCTTAAAAGTTCGCGGACGGCAACAATGGAGGTGAACGTTTTGGCTCACAAGCCGTCTGAAAATACAATGGGAATGCGACAATTGTTTACTATACCACGACGCGTCCTTACCGATTGTTTACCCGTTATTTTTCCAAACAAGGCTCTTTGTGTACTGTTCGAACTATTATCTGATGGGTCGTCTGAAAAGGGTATATTGGATTCCCCAATACAACTTCCCCCTTTTTCAGACGACCTCTCCTCCTTTTAAGCCAAGAAGAATCCATTATCCGGCAGCTTGCCGCCCAAAAGTTTCGGGTTGAACTGCATCAGGATTTCGTAAAACTTCAAAATCTCGTTCTTCACTTCGCTACCTTTGGTTACCGTCAGCCGCGCGCCGTCCAAGCCCATGACTAGGGCGGGTTCGGGGGCGGGTAGGTAGTTTTTGCCGATTTTCGCGGCGCTTTGGCGGTTGGCCAGTATCCAGTTGAGCGCGTTTTTCAAATCCTGATGGAAGATGTCGAACTGCGCCTTGTGCGCGTGGAAATATTCTTCGTTGGCGATGATGCCCGCCATCGGAATCAGCGGTTTGGTGTCAAACGCCTGCCCCCATGCTTTCACTAAGTCAAAACCGCGCACGACGTTTACGCCCATGGTTTTGCCTTTCAGTAGGCTGGCGGTTGCCATCGGTTCAGGCAGGATGGCGGCGTGGTAGTCCTTGCTTAAAAACAGTCCGACTGCTTCGGGCGGCGTGGCGGTGTAAGTGATGCCGACTTTGTGTACGTCGATTTTCAGTTTTTTCAACAAGGCTTGCAGCACGATGTCGGGCATGTCGTTTTTAAACGGCACAAGGATTTTTTTACCGACCAAATCCTGCGGCGAGGCAATCGCGCTGCCTTTGCACATCAGCTGCGTGATGCCGTTGGTCAAAATATTGACCATACCGACTTTCTGCCCTTGGTTGCGCAGGTTCACGCCGACATTGCTCGGACTCATCATGACTTTAAATTGTCCGCTTGCTACACCTGCGCGCAGTTGGTCGGGCGAACGCCAGATTTTCAGCGATACATCCGCCTGCTTCGCCAGCTTGCCTTGCAACGCCGCTACGGCAATGGTTACGCTGGGCATTGCCGGTGCGCCGTACACGGTAAATTGTTCTTTACCGGCAGCCAACAATGAAGGCGAAACGCCTGCGGCTGCCAGCGCGGCGGTCATTTTTAAGAAATCGCGTCTTTTCATATCCATTTTTTATCTCCTAATTCTTAATAAGCCAGTGTAGGCATTCTTTCAGACGGCCTGATTTTAAAAAGCCGCATGCAAACTTAACCAATATGTCCTGCCCGGTGCATACACCACGCTGGGGGATAGGGCGAGGACGTGGTCGCCGCTGATGTATTCGGCGTATTTTTTGTTGAACACATTGTTCACGCCCAAGCGTAAGCCGTATTTGTCTTTGATGTTTACGCCTGCGTAAAGGTCGGCAACGGTAAAGCCTTTGGCGGCTTCGCGTTTGTCTATGCCCAGACTGCTTGCCGCGTCAAAATCGCCGCGCGTTTGTTTGGCGACAAAGCGTGTTGCGGCGCCGATGTTGTAGCTGCCGTGGGCAAAGTAGTTTTTGTAGTCGGCTTGGACGGCGGCTTCAAACGGACGGATTTGATAGAGCGGCCTGCCGTCGGTTTCATTGTGTCCGTAGTTGTAGGCGGCTTTGATACCTGCCGCCCAATGCGGATTGAAGTTGTAACGCGCGTAGGCCTGCGCGGTAAACAATCGTGCGTCCACGTTGCGTGTGATGATGCCGCTGCCTTTGGAAGCTGTGCCGCTTTGTCCGTGGGCGCGGTCAAAAATAATCAGGTCTTTGACTTTGTCCGCCACAAGTGTGCCGCCCACGTTCCAGCCTGCGCCTGCCAACGAGTTCATGTAGCCGTTGTAGTAGTCGTTGCGGCTGTCGGCGGTGAGCTTGATGCGGTTGTGTTTTTCGGTTTTCAGCAGGGGATTGCCTGCGATGGCGGCGGCTGGATTTTGGTTCATCAACGCGCTGTTCATGCGGTTTTGCACGATTGCGGCAAGTGAGTTGAAGCGTTCGGTGTTGTCGCCGATTCGTTCTAAGTGAGCAAGGGAAACGCTGTATTTTTGAGTTTCAGACGGCGTGAAATCGTATTTGAGTTCGCCTGAGAAGGCATGACGGCGCACTTTACCGTCGAAGTCGTAGCCGTAATGGGTTTTCCAGATTTGTTGTGATGAGGCGAAGGCAAGGTTGCGGTTTATCGGATGGGCGGGCTGCGCCGTATTTTTGCGTACGTCCGCTTCGTTGATTTCGTAGCTTAAGCCCAAGCCCAGTTTGTGTTGGTCGTTGAACTTGTAAGACAGGGTATCGGCAATGCGCCAGCGGTCGATGTGCACATCGGCGAAACGGTAGCCGTTGAGGAAGTCGCGCATGGCGGTGTGGGCGTTGCGCTCGCCGTTTTGGCTGTCGTTGCGGTAGCTGACGGCGGCCGTATTGTGGAACTTGCCGAAATCCGCATCGTGTTTGAGCGAGAAATCATACACTTTGCGGTCAAGCTCTACGAACACTTGCTGCGGCGTGTTGTTTGGTCGCAAGGAGTAATTGTCGGCATGGCGTTTGAGTTTGATGACACCAGCTTCTGCGCTGACCGTATTGCTCAAATCGGCATTGCCCCAACGCGCGTTGAGTTTGGCGATGTGGCGTTCGGTATCCAATGCATCGTTGACGAACTGCGGTTGGCGGTCGTTGTTGATGTCGTCGTGCAGATAAGTGAGGCGGTATTCCTGATTTTCAGACGGCACGAAACCGAGTACCAAAGCTTGATTGAAACGGCTGTATTTCCAATCTGTTTGATTGCCGTCTCCGTCTTTATAGCCGTTGGCCTTGGTGTGATTGAGGTTGGCCACGCCATACACTTTTGCCCCACGCGCTTGTGCGGTAACGGAGTTGTAAAAGCTTTTGCCGTAGAAGCCGCTGTTTGCTTTCAACGGACGGAAGGCTTGGTCTATGTTTTCGGTAACAAAGTAATGATCGCTGAGGTCGGTGCGGTCGAATTGGTTTTCGGGGAAATAGCCTTGTGCGGCGGTCGGCGCAATCGGTTTGGGAGGGGAGAAGGTTTTGACAGGCTGGATTTCATCAGGGTCTGCCAAGGTTTCGGCAAAGCCGTTTGCAGCGGCAAAACTGCTCATTAACAGGTAAACCAAATGTTTTCGTTTCATCTTCATCTCCTGATAATCATTTTTATTCATTATGCTCTTGGAGAAAAACAAAGTAAAGAAACGATAAGGTATTTATTGTCGATAAATACCTAGCGTAGAACACAAATCGGCAAGGAGGAAAATTTTTAGAAGAGGGGAGCGGCGGCGCAGGTTGTATTTGCTCCGAAATCGGGTTTTATCTTCTATTAATATTTCAGGTTAATAAAGCAAAAGGCCGTCTGAAAACCCCTCTCTTTTCAGACGGCCTTTTGCTGGGTATAATAAATTTACGAATCATTATTATTTCTGTTTGAATATAGGAGAAACGCATGAGTACCCGTACCGAACACGACACCATGGGCAATGTCGAAGTCCCATCCGAAGCCTATTGGGGCGCGCAGACCCAGCGCAGCCGCAACAATTTCAAAATCGGCGGCGAAACCCTGCCGCAGCCGTTGATTTATGCTTTGGCGCTGGTGAAAAAAGCCGCAGCTGCCACCAATGTTTCCCTCGGCAGGATTAAGCCCGAACAGGCGGATTTGATTACGCAGGCGGCGGACGACGTGTTGAACGGCAAGCTCGACGGGCAGTTCCCATTGGTAGTGTGGCAGACCGGCTCCGGCACGCAGTCCAATATGAACATGAACGAAGTGCTGGCAAACCGCGCCAACGAAATTGCCGGTACAGGTTTGGCGGCGTATCAGCCCGTCCATCCCAACGACCATGTGAACCACGCGCAATCGACCAACGACGCGTTCCCGACCGCCATCCACGTCGCCGCCGCGATTGAAATCAACCGCCACCTTATTCCGGCGGTAAAAGCCTTGCGCGATACATTGGACAAAAAAGCCAAAGAATTCGCCCCCATCGTCAAAATCGGCCGCACCCACTTGCAAGATGCGACGCCGCTGACTTTGGGTCAAGAATTTTCCGGCTACGTTTCCCAGCTCGATCATGGCTTAGGTCGTCTGAACGATGCGCTTAAAGACTTATATGAACTCGCTTTGGGCGGCACGGCGGTCGGTACGGGTTTGAACAGCCATCCCGAATACGCCGAAAAAGCCGCTGCCAAACTCGCCGAATTGTCCGGCTTGCCGTTTGTCAGCGCGCCGAATAAATTTGAAGCCTTGGGCGGACGCGATGCTGCCGTTGCCGCTTCGGGTGCATTGAAAACACTTGCAGCAAGCCTGAACAAAATCGCCAACGACATCCGCTGGCTGGCAAGCGGCCCGCGTTGCGGTTTGGGCGAAATAAAAATCCCTGAAAACGAGCCGGGTTCGTCCATCATGCCGGGCAAAGTCAACCCAACCCAATGCGAAGCGATGACCATGGTGTGCTGCCAAGTGTTCGGCAACGACGTTACCATCGGCATGGCAGGCGCATCGGGCAACTTTGAGCTGAACGTCTATATGCCCGTTATCGCCTACAACCTCTTGCAATCCATCCGTCTGTTGGGCGATGCGTGCAACAGCTTCAACGAACACTGCGCCGTCGGCATCGAACCCGTACCGGAAAAAATCGACTATTTCCTGCACCATTCCCTGATGTTGGTTACTGCGTTAAACCGTAAAATCGGCTATGAAAACGCCGCCAAGGTCGCCAAAACCGCCTATAAAAACGACAAATCGTTGCGCGAAACCGCCATCGAATTGGGCTTGCTGACAGGCGAAGAGTTTGACGAATTGGTCGTTCCTGCCGATATGGTTCATCCGCGTTAAGCTTTAATAATGAAACATGCCGTCTGAAAATGTTTTCAGACGGCATGTTTTTATGCTGCGGTTGTTTTTTCCTCGAATAGGGTAAAAATCATTGGCGTCAGATTGACGACCATTAGAAACATTATTGAGCTCAAAAATGTACGCCAGGCATAATGCCACGCTTCCGTTTTGTCTGCTTGGGGGAGGAGCGATGCAGTATAGCGGTTGTGTAGGGTTTTTGCGGTGTCATTGTTTTCCAAATAGTCCAACGAAAGTACCAATAATTTGCCCGTGTCTTTGTGTTGCAAGAATTTGGCATGTTCAACCCAGATTCCTGGCTTGGCGTGTTCGCATAAAGATTCAATGCCGACGCAAGAGGCTAAGCTGTTTTGGTTGTTTTGCAAAATCGACAGCTCGTTTTTTTCAGCCTGCATGGCTGCGGGGGAGGTTTGATGAAGGTATACGCTCATGCCGTTGCTCTCTATTGCTTGAAAATCATGGAGCTGGCTGAATCCGCCATTTTCCCAGGCAACGAATACGGCATAGCATCCGCAGCATAAGCAGATCATGATCAATTTTAAGACAATGTTTTTCATCCTTGCTCCTTTAGTATGAAGATGGCGGCAAAGTCAGGAGGCGTGTTTTCTCGTTTGAAGGTAAGTTTAGGTTTATCTGTTTTTATTGTGCGGTTGAGTGTAACACAGGTAATCAAAAGGCCGTCTGAAAATTTTCAGACGGCCTTTTATTATGTGTTTAGATGGGTTTAAGCCAATAATTCACGCCAGCGTTTAACTTGGAAACGGACTTGTTCAGGCGCAGTGCCGCCCAAGTGGTTGCGCGCGTTTAAGCTGCCTTCGGGTGTCAGCACGCTGTAAACATCTTCGGCAATCAAACCGCTGAAACCTTGCAAGACCTCAAGCGGCAATTCGCTCAAATCAACGCCAGCTTCATCGGCATGGCGCACGGCTTGGGCAACGACTTCGTGGCTGTCGCGGAAAGGCATGCCTTTTTTCACCAAGTAATCCGCCAAGTCGGTAGCCGTTGCAAAACCCTGCATTACGGCGGCGCGCATATTGTCGGGTTTGACGGTCACGCCGCGCATCATGTCGGCGTAAATGCGCAGGGTGTCGATAAGCGTGTCGGCAGTGTCAAACAAAGGCTCTTTGTCTTCCTGATTATCTTTGTTATATGCCAAAGGTTGCGATTTCATCAGGGTAACCAGGCCGATCAGGTGCCCAATCACGCGACCGGATTTGCCGCGCACGAGTTCGGGTACGTCAGGGTTTTTCTTTTGCGGCATGATGGACGAGCCGGTGCAGAAACGGTCGGCAATGTCGATAAAGCCGAAACGCGGGTTCATCCACAAAATCAATTCTTCGGAAAGGCGGCTCAGGTGAACCATAATCAGAGAAGCGGCAGCCGTGAACTCAATGGCAAAATCGCGGTCAGATACGGCATCGAGCGAGTTTTGGCAGATTTGTTCAAAGCCCAACAGCTCGGCGGTAATTTCGCGTTGAATCGGGTAGGTGGTACCGGCCAGTGCTGCTGCGCCGAGCGGCATACGGTTGACGCGTTTGCGGCAGTCGGCCATGCGCTCGAAATCGCGGCCGAGCATTTCAACGTAGGCGAGCATGTGATGCCCGAAGCTGACCGGCTGGGCAACTTGCAGATGGGTAAAACCGGGCATGACGGTTTCGGCATTTTGTTCCGCCAAATCAACCAAGGCCGTCTGAAGGTTTTGAATCAGGCTTTGAATAACGGTAATTTGATCGCGCAGCCACAGGCGGATGTCGGTAGCGACTTGGTCGTTGCGGCTGCGGCCGGTGTGCAGGCGTTTGCCGGCGTCGCCGATTTTGTCGGTGAGGCGGCGTTCGATGTTCATGTGGACATCTTCCAAATCCAGCGACCAGGAAATAGTTCCTTCCTTGATTTCTGCTATAATCTCGGCCATGCCCTGACGGATGGCGGAGAGGTCGTCTTCGCTCAAAACGCCCGACTGTGTCAGCATTTGCGCGTGTGCCAGCGAGCCTTGGATGTCCCATTCTGCCAGCCGTTTGTCAAAATCAATCGAGCCGGTATATTTTTTGACCAGCTCGGAAACAGGTTCGTTAAAACGGCCTGACCAGGTTTTGTCCTTGCTCATATCAGCATCCTTAAAATATAAATAAAAAAACAGGGTCTACGTCTTCAATATAGCAGACCCGTCTATACATTATGAAAGAAAACGGTTGAAATCATGTCTATTATACGTCAAATAAACCAGAATTTCGCAGTGCCGGATTTGCGCAATTCCGCAACTCTGGTGCGCCTGCTCATTGTTTTGTTAATCAGTTTGTTTATCTTTCCGTTGATGACGGTATCGGGCGTGCCTTATCCGGAACAGATTTTCCAACATTTTTCATGGGCTTGCCCCGTCATCCTCTTAATTTTACTCAAGGTCTATTTCTTACAGGCATTTGCGCCGTCCCTGCTTCGCTCACAGTATAGCGTTGTGGTTTCCTACGTTTCCAACCTGCTGATTTTCTTGTTTGTCGATTTAGTGATTTTGAAGACAGAAATTTGGCCGCTGATTCAACACTTCTTCTTGCTGACCTTTTTTTGTTTCAGTTTCATGTACATCGAAGCGGCCCGCCGCAACAGCCTCGCGCCTTCCATTTCCGAAGCCAGACTGAGCGCGTTGACAGCGCGTATCCGTCCGCATTTCTTGTTTAACAGCTTGAATGCCGCCATCAGCTTAATCCGTCTGCGTCCGTATGATGCGGAAACTTTGCTGGAAAATCTGGCCAACCTGTTCCGCGCGCAACTGCGCGATGGTAGTCAAAACAGCACCTTAGGGCAGGAAATCGAGTGGGCGCAGGAATATATTGCCATCGAGCAAATCCGCATGGGACATATGCGCGTACAGGTTATGTGGCAGCACCATGCGCCTGATGATGCGGAAACGCCGCATTTGCTGCTGCAACCGCTTTTGGAGAATGCCGTATTTCATGGTGTCGAATCTATCCACCGTCCAGGGATAATTACGGTATTAACAAAATTGGAAAAATCATCTATTTTCATCAGTATCGAAAATCCGTGCGGAACGGAACCTAACGAAAATACCAAGCCGCATAAAGGCAATTCTATGGCTCTGCGCAATCTGAAAGAGCGCCTGACTTTGATGTATGACACCGATGCGAAAATCAGAAACATCCAATCAGACGGCCTGTTCCGCGTTGAAATCATATTGCCGTACCGTAAAAAATCAGCCGAAGTTTCCCGTCTGTTTGGCTAAAACGCTTAGAAGAGGGCGGCTTTGGATAGGTTGGACTATTAATACATTAAATAAAATAGTTTAAATTTATTACACTCAGTAACATAACTGTTCCCATTTTTTGAAAACTGGTCTATGATACTTAAAAGGATTGTTTACAATCCTTAATTGCAAATCATTTGCAATTGTCCAGAAGAAAAAACAGAAAAAGGAACAAAGAGATGTTAGAAGCCTATCGTAAAGCCGCCGCCGAGCGCGCCGCCCTTGGTATTCCCGCCCTTCCTCTGACTGCTCAGCAGACTGCTGATTTGGTTGAGCTGCTGAAAAATCCACCTGCCGGTGAAGGTGAGTTCTTGGTTGAGCTGTTGGCTCACCGCGTACCGCCCGGTGTGGACGATGCTGCCAAAGTTAAAGCCTCATTTTTGGCAGCCGTTGCCGAAGGTAGCGCATCCAGTCCGCTGATTTCCCCTGAGTATGCTACTGAGCTGTTGGGTACCATGCTTGGCGGTTACAACATTCATGCACTCATCGAACTCTTGGATAACGACAAACTTGCGCCTATCGCTGCAAATGGTCTGAAACACACTCTGTTGATGTTTGACTCTTTCCACGATGTTCAAGAAAAAGCCGAAAAAGGCAACAAATACGCGCAAGAAGTATTGCAATCTTGGGCAGATGCCGAATGGTTCACTTCTCGTGCCAAAGTTCCAGAAAAAATCACTGTTACCGTCTTCAAAGTCGACGGTGAAACCAATACAGACGACCTCTCTCCTGCACCTGATGCATGGAGCCGTCCTGATATTCCTCTGCACGCGCTGGCGATGTTGAAAAACCCGCGCGACGGCATCAATCCTGATAAACCGGGCGAAGTCGGTCCGATTAAATTGTTGGAAGAACTCAAAGCCAAAGGCCATCCTGTTGCTTACGTTGGCGATGTGGTCGGTACCGGTTCTTCACGCAAATCCGCAACCAACTCTGTAATTTGGCATACAGGCGAAGATATTCCGTTCGTACCGAACAAACGTTTCGGCGGCGTGTGTCTGGGTGGCAAAATTGCGCCGATTTTCTTCAATACTCAAGAAGACTCCGGCGCATTGCCGATTGAAGTCGATGTATCTGCTCTGAAAATGGGCGATGTCGTCGATATCCTGCCTTATGAAGGCAAAATCGTGAAAAACGGCGAAACTGTTGCCGAGTTCAGTCTGAAATCTCAAGTATTGCTGGACGAAGTGCAAGCCGGTGGCCGTATCAACCTGATTATCGGTCGCGGCCTGACTGCCAAAGCACGTGAAGCATTGAAACTGCCTGCTTCTACCGAATTCCGTCTGCCTCAAGCGCCTGCCGAAAGCAAAGCCGGTTTCACATTGGCTCAAAAAATGGTTGGCCGTGCCTGCGGTTTGCCAGAAGGCAAAGGCGTGCGCCCAGGTACTTACTGCGAACCACGTATGACTACTGTCGGCTCGCAAGATACTACCGGTCCGATGACTCGCGACGAATTGAAAGACTTGGCTTGCTTGGGCTTCTCAGCAGATATGGTGATGCAGTCTTTCTGTCACACCGCGGCTTATCCAAAACCTGTCGATGTGAGAACCCATAAAGAATTGCCAGCCTTCATTTCTACCCGTGGCGGTGTGGCTCTGCGTCCGGGCGATGGCGTGATTCACTCATGGCTCAATCGTCTGCTGTTGCCTGATACAGTCGGTACCGGCGGCGACAGCCACACCCGATTCCCTATCGGTATTTCTTTCCCTGCCGGCTCCGGCTTGGTTGCTTTCGCAGCAGCCACAGGCGTAATGCCGCTCGATATGCCTGAGTCTGTATTGGTACGCTTCAGCGGCAAACTGCAACCGGGCGTAACCCTGCGTGATTTGGTGAACGCCATTCCGCTGTACGCGATTAAACAAGGCCTGCTTACTGTTGCCAAAGCCGGTAAGAAAAATATCTTCTCCGGCCGCATCCTCGAAATCGAAGGTCTGCCTGATTTGAAAGTGGAACAAGCCTTTGAATTGACTGACGCGTCTGCCGAACGTTCTGCTGCAGGCTGTACTGTGAAGCTCAACAAAGAGCCGATTATCGAGTACATGAAATCCAACATTGTGTTGATGAAAAACATGATTGCCGACGGCTATCAAGATTCGCGCACTTTGGAACGCCGTATCAAAGCCATGGAAGCATGGCTGGCGAACCCGGAGCTGCTCGAAGCGGATAAAGATGCCGAATACGCCGCCGTGATTGAAATCAACATGGACGACATCAAAGAGCCGATTATCGCCTGCCCGAACGATCCGGACGATGTATGCTTCATGTCCGAACGTTCCGGAACCAAAATCGACGAAGTGTTCATCGGTTCTTGTATGACCAACATCGGTCACTTCCGCGCTGCTTCCAAACTCTTGGAAGGCAAGAGCGATATTCCTGTGCGCCTGTGGGTAGCGCCGCCGACCAAAATGGATGCAAAAGAATTGTCTGACGAAGGCCACTACGGCGTACTCGGCCGTGCCGGCGCGCGTATGGAAATGCCGGGTTGCTCATTGTGTATGGGTAACCAAGCACAAGTACACGAAGGCGCGACTGTAATGTCCACTTCTACCCGTAACTTCCCGAACCGTTTGGGTAAAAACACCTTTGTTTACCTCGGCTCGGCTGAGTTGGCAGCAATCTGCTCCAAACTGGGTAAAATCCCAACTGTTGAAGAATACCAAGCCAATATCGGTATCATCAACGAGCAGGGCGACCAAATCTACCGCTACATGAACTTCAACGAAATCGACAGCTACAACGAAGTAGCCGAGAAAGTGAATGTTTAATATAGCAAGGTAAACCGATTTTCAGACAGCCTTAAATAATAAAGGCCGTCTGAAACGGAAAAAAAGGACGTGTTCATCACGTCCTTTTTATTTTTAGTTTAATAAAAGGCCGCCTGAAAGATAAGTTTCAGACGGCCTTTGCTTAGGATAAATAATCACAAAACCGATTAATCAGCGTTGTTTACTTTACGCCAAAACCAGGTTGGAGTAGGGCGCAAGGCTGACGCTCGTGACGGCTGCGGCGTGTTCTGCCGGCAATTTTACCGCAGACAATACCCGGATCGTTTTTCTCTTCTGCTTTTTTCGAGTTTTTGTCTGATTTATTCGCGTATTCGTTGCGTTTGTTTCTATCATCGCGGCGGGAGCGGCTGTCGTTGTGCTGAACCGGTTGCGCTTCGGCTTCATCTTGATTGTCGTTGCCCCACCAATGCGGCTCAAAGCCTTCGATGCGTTCCACATTCAAATCGCTGCCGATCAGCTCTTTAATGGATTCAAACATTTTCTGTTCGGTTTTATCCATCAAGGAAATGGCAACGCCGTCAGCACCGGCCCGGCCGGTACGTCCGATGCGGTGGACGTAGTCTTCAGGTTGGGTTGGTAGCTCGTAGTTGATGACGAAAGGCAACTCGGCAATATCCAGGCCGCGTGCGGCAACGTCAGTGGCAACCAAAACGCGTAATGTACCTTCTTTAAAGGCGTTGAGGGTTTCCAGTCGGCTTTGTTGGGATTTGTCGCCGTGGATGGATTGGGCAGCAATGTTGCGGCGGACGAGGTCGCGGGTAACTTGATCGACGCTTTGTTTGGTTTTGCAGAATACAATGACTTGATTCATATGCAAATCAACAATCAGACGTTCGAGCAGGTTGCGCTTTTTGAGTGCATCAACGGCAATGATGTGTTGCTCGACATTGGCGTTGGTGGTATTTTGCGCAGCCACTTCAACCATTTCGGGCGTGTGCATAAAATCTTGCGCAAGCTTGCGGATAGGCGGTGAGAAAGTGGCGGAGAAAAGCAGGGTTTGTCGCTGTTTGGGCAACATCTGCATGATTTTACGGATATCGTCGATGAAACCCATATCAAGCATACGGTCGGCTTCGTCGAGTACGACGATTTCAACTTTGTTTAAATTAATGTTTTTTTGTTTGACGTGGTCGAGCAGTCGGCCAACCGTAGCGACAACGATTTCACAACCAGCGCGCAAGTCGGCAGTTTGTTTGTCCATATTGACGCCGCCGAAGAGTACGGTATGGCGCAAAGGAAGATTTTTAATATATGCCTGCACGTTTTGATCGATTTGATCGGCCAGTTCGCGGGTCGGGGTCAATACCAACATGCGGACAGGGTGCATGGCAGGGGAGGTGCTGGATGTGGCGTAGCGTTTCAGGCGTTCGAGGCTGGGCAGCATAAAGGCGGCGGTTTTACCTGTGCCGGTTTGTGCTGCGGCCAAAAGATCGTGTCCTGCCAAGGCTTTAGGAATCGCTGCGGCTTGGATAGGCGTCGGGTTTTCATACCCTTGATCGGTTAGGGCAGAGACTAATTCGCTGCCTAAACCGAGTGAAGAGAAAGGATTCATGATGGTGGCTTTCTGTTCAGACGGCCTTTTGAATGATAGGCCGTCTGAAAAATCTGATTCTGAAATGGACAAACCGCAGTATGATGTTAATTCTGCGGTTTGAAAAAATGGGGAGCGGAATAATCCGTCAAGTAGTCCATTATGCCATAAAAAGAGGGACTTCCCAAATGATGGTTGCGACTAGGAACAGCCACGTTTTGATATTTTTACAGTAAAAAAAAACAGAAAAAATGACTGGTCTGCAAGATTTTGAGTTTATTGAGGATTAAGCATTTGCCTTAACTTCAATAGAATTAATTTATCAAAAACTTACAGGTTGAAATGAAACTAAATTGCACTCATGTACTCAATATTGAGGTACAGAGCTTGTTTTGTAGCCTGTATCTCCCGTTTAACGGTAAACTATAAAATCAAAATTTAGGAATATATAATTATGAAAACTTTATTAATCGCTCTTGCCACCGGTAGCCTGATGTTGGCAGCTTGTTCTTCTTCCAAACCTGAAGAAGCGGCAGCGCCACGCATCACTGTTGAAGAAGCGATGACTCAATGTCAACAAGCATCTGGTGAAAATGCTGATCGTGCTGTATTTGATGCTTGCATGAAAGGCAAAGGCTATCAACGTACAGCTGAATCAGTTGCTTCCGATCCTGCTGCGAGCCTGTAGCTGATTCTGAAACTGCTGTTCCTGCTAAAAAAGCAGCTGTTAAGAAAGCAAAAAAATAAGCGTCATAAAATTCAAGGAAGTCACTCTCATCAATACTCCGGATGAAGGCAGACTTAGAGCAACTTGAAAACAAAGGCCGTCTGAATATGTTTCAGACGGCCTTTGTTTTTTCATGTATAAGACCATTATTCAAAGATATGCTTTTGGTTTTATTAAAAAATAAAAAAAGACGTGTAACGGGTACACGTCTTTTTCAGAGAATGAGCTTTATTGCTTATATTCGCTGCCGTCTTTGCGGAAAAGTTTTGGCTGATCGCCTTTTTCCACCACTTCTTTATTGATGACGACTTTTGCTACGTCTTTCAAATCTGGCAAGGTGTACATGGTGTCCAAGAGGCAACGTTCGACGATAGAGCGCAGGCCGCGCGCACCGGTTTTGCGTTCCATAGCCAGTTTGGCGATGCTGCGCAAGGCGTCTTCTTCAAACTCAAGGCCGACATCTTCCATTTCAAACAAGGTTTGATATTGTTTGACCAAGGCGTTTTTCGGTTCGGTCAAAATGTTGACCAAAGCATCTTCGTCCAATTCTGCCAATGTGGCAATTACGGGCAGACGGCCGATAAGCTCGGGAATCAAACCGAATTTAATCAAGTCTTCAGGCTCGACTGTTTCAAACAGGGCTGAAATATCGGCATTTTCATCTTTGCTGTGTACAGCCGCACCAAAGCCGATACCGCCTTTTTCAGTACGTTGGCGGATGACTTTTTCCAAGCCGGCAAATGCACCGCCGCAGATAAAGAGGATGTTGGTGGTATCAACGTTGATGAATTCTTGGTTTGGATGTTTGCGGCCGCCTTGAGGGGGAACGCTGGCTACCGTGCCTTCAATCAGTTTCAGCAAGGCTTGTTGCACACCTTCGCCGGATACGTCGCGCGTGATGGACGGATTGTCGCTTTTGCGTGAAATTTTATCGATTTCATCGATATAAACGATGCCGCGCTGGGCTTTTTCAACGTCAAAATCACATTTGCCCAAAAGTTTGGTGATGATTTGTTCGACATCTTCACCGACATAACCGGCTTCGGTCAAAGTTGTGGCATCCGCCATGACAAAAGGTACATCCAGTTTGCGCGCCAAAGATTGCGCCAACAGGGTTTTACCTGAGCCGGTAGGGCCGATGAGCAGGATATTGGATTTGGACAATTCCACTTTGCCCTCCGCTTTCGGGTGGCGCAGGCGTTTGTAGTGGTTGTAAACCGATACTGCCAACGCTTTTTTTGCGTGTTCCTGACCGATAACGTGGTCGTTGAGGTTGGCAACAATTTCGGCTGGGGTAGGCAGTTTTTTCTCGGCGTTTTCTTCTTTCGCTTTGGCAAGCTCGTTTTCAATCTCGCCGGACTCGTTGTCTTGCAGCATTATGCCGCAAGTTTCTACACATTCGTTGCAGATGAAGGCGTGTTCGCCTTCGATCAGGTTTTTAACGTCGTTTTCGGACTTCCCGCAGAATGAACAGGTGCGTTTTTCTTCAGACATAATAATTTCTTCGTATGGTTGTATGGAGGCTGTGTTGTAAAGGGGGAACAGATATTTCGGGCGTATTGCCGGATTGAGGGAATGCCTCTGACAAAGGAGCCTAAGTATAATGACTATCTTGTGTTTTTTCAAATCAGAGCAGGCATTGCGCCGTATCGTCTAAGAAACAGATGCGGACGTTGGATTTGAATATCTCGCAAACAAACGCAAAGTTTTCTCAACTCGCTTTACAATTAGCGAAAAATTTAACAGAATGTTGAATTAAATGTATTTTTTTGAATTGGCAGATATGAAATTCTATAAAACTTTAGGAATGGTATGGACAGGTGTGGCATTGGCCTTTGCTTCTGCGCCTGCCGTTGCCGATGATATGGATGTATTGGGACAATTTTTGGAGCAAAATTTCCCAGTGCAAAATGACCCGCTGGAAGCTTTTGCATTGAGTTATGCCGACCAAGTCGAAGCTCAAGCCGCTTTGGCAGGTCCTCTGCTGTCTTCGCAATCTGCTTTGATTTTCAATAATAAAACCGGTGAAGTGCTGTATCAGAAAAACCCTGATCGTGTCATGCCGATTGCCTCTATTTCCAAATTGATGAGCGCGATGGTGGTTTTGGATGCGCATCTGGATATGAACGAGCCGATTACGATTACCGAGGCTGAAATCGACCGTTTGAAAGGTACGGGCAGCCGTTTGAGCATCGGCACGACGCTGACACGCGGCGAACTGTTGCACCTGAGCCTGATGAGCAGTGAAAACCGTGCTACTCATGCATTGGGCCGTACGTATCCGGGCGGTATGAGCGCATTTGTTGCGGCTATGAATGCCAAAGCGCAAAGCCTGGGTATGACCAGCAGTCGTTTCTATGAGCCTACCGGTTTGAATTTCCAAAACGTTTCCACTGCACGCGATTTGAACCGCATGGTTGCGGCAGCCAGTAAGTATCCGCTGATTCGCAAAAATTCGACTTCAAATTACGGCTCGGTTTGGACGGCAAATGGTCGTCAAAACTACAAAAACTCCAATGCCTTGGTGCGTGAGGGCAGCTGGAATATCGAATTGCAGAAAACCGGCTATATTCGTGAAGCAGGACGTTCTATGGTGGTTAAGGCCAATGTACAGAATCAGCCGATTACCATTGTATTGCTCAACTCTCCGTCTTCCACAACCCGCGTGAACGATGCGCGTAAGATTGAGTCTTGGATGCTGCAGCGCCGTTCTTAAATATTACGCTTAAAGGCCGTCTGAAACCGTTCAGACGGCCTTTTGTGTAAAGGGTATTAAATTTGGGTACAATGTCGTTACATTAATTTTAAAACACAGAGAGAAAACATGTTGAAAAAATGGAATAAAAAATATTGGGCCGGCATGGGTGTGATTTTGGCGTTGACCGGCTGTACTTCTGTAGCGGATATGGTTGGCTACGATACTGCGACTTTAAATGAAGACGCGGCTAAAAGTTACTCACAAGTCATTCAAAACGCGCGTGGTCAAAAAGCTTTGGATGTTTCATCTCCAACTGCTCAACGCGTTCAACGCGTGTTTGCACGTCTGCGTCCTCATGCTGAGCGCGCCAACAAAACTGGCGTGCCTTTCAACTGGCAGATGAACGTTATCCGCAGTGATGAAATGAACGCATGGGCAATGCCGGGCGGTAAAATGGCCGTGTACACCGGTATAGTAGAGAAATTGAAGCTGACGGATGATGAAATTGCCGCCGTTGTCGGCCATGAAATGACCCATGCTCTGTTGGAACACAGCAAAAAAGCTTTGGGCGGACAAGTATTGACCGGCTTGGGCGGTTCGATTTTGGCCAGCTCAACCGGTGTGGATGGTGATTTGGTTGGCTTGGGTGCAGATTTGTTGGCGACAAAACCGTTCTCACGCAATCAGGAAAGCGAAGCGGATGCAGGCGGTGTACGTTTGATGGCTGAAGCAGGCTACAACCCTGAGGCTGCGGTAAGCGTGTGGGAAAAAATGAACAAAGTACAGGGCGGTAGCTCATTGTCTATTTTGTCGACCCACCCAACCAATCAGGCGCGTATCAATGCAATCCGCAAAATGTTGCCTGAAGTAATGCCGATTTATCAGAAAAACAAACGTTAATTTGATGTACTTATAATTTTGCCGGTTTGAACAGATGATTCAAACCGGCAAAGTTTTATGGTTTCAGTCTGACAGTTTGGCAAATTTATCCCAATTTGCTTGAACGTAGGCTGCTGCGGTTTCCAAGTCTTCGTCGGCAACGTCATAATAATCGCCGTCAAGCTCTTCAAAATCGGGAAAAGCTTTACGGATTTCGTCGAAATCCCTTTGCTCATCTGCCATTTTTTCAATGGCTTCGCCGTGTTTTTCGTACAAGGTTTTGGCTTTGTCTAAGATTTTCGGTATCGGTTTGATGCGCCAGCGGCGCAGGCTGTCGGTAACCGGATTGCCGAAGATGTATTCTCCGTATCCTGAAGCGATAAGCTGTACGAAGCCGCCTTCTTGAACCTGGCTGTCGAGATAGCAAAGGGCGGTCAATGTATGCTGTTCGTCGTTAAGGCTGGACATTTCCTCATCTCCTGCCTGTTCGGTGTGGTCCAAATAGGCTGCGCTGAGTGTATAAAGAAATGAAGCGGAATCGGAAGTATCGAAATCTTGAAGGCGGAGCAGGGTAGTCATCATCATCAAAGGCCGTCTGAAAAAAGTGATTATATAATGTTTTCAGTCTGAACCTATCGGCCGTTTTGCTTTACAATATTGGAAGATAAGAAAACATAGTGAGGAACCAAACCATGAGTACACAGTCTGAAAAAAACGTTGTAGTCATCAAGCCGCAGGATTTGCCGCTGCATTGCTCCGGCCCTAATCATGAAACATGGAACGGCCATCCGCGTGTATTCCTGCCGATTCAGTCCAACAGCGAGATTGAATGCCCGTATTGCGGCACTTATTACCGTCTTGATGGCGAGATTCCGCATCACCATTACTGATCTATGCCTATGTTGAACAAAATTATCTGCGCTTTGTGCGTGAGTTTGTGCGCTGCGTGTGGCTCGTATAAGGCTGTGCGCCCTGACGCGCCGTTACCGGTCATTGCACAGGCGCAGACGTATTCTGTCCGTTATCAATCCGCACAAGGTCGGACGATTACTGCAATTTATATCAACAGCCACAGCCCGATGATGGTTGAGCTGCGTGAAGGCAATACGGTTGAGAAACTGGCGCAAGTCCGTTTGCGGAGTCAGGGCGTCGAGTACGCCAATCCAAGCTCGCGTTGGCAGATTGGCGATGGGTTTGCCGTATTGATTCGCGGCGGAAAAGAAGTTGTATTTAAAGAGATTGTGGAATAGGACGGTTTAGCCTTTAGCCAAATACTTGAGTAAAGGTTTGGGCAAGCCATAATCCGCTAAATGTTTCGCTGATACCCAAAGGCCGTCTGAAAGATGTTCAGACGGTCTTTGTTGCGTCTGAAAAGGGGTAATCATCAATAAGCGGTGGGTCAGGCGGTGGGTAAACGTGGTTTGTTCTTCAAGGCCGTCTGAAACAATGCCGAAGCGTTCGGCGTAAGCATACAAATCGTCTAATTTTTCAAAACAGGGTACGCAATACAGACCGCCCCAAATGCCTTTGGCAGGGCGTTTTTCAAGCAATAATGTGTCGTCAGCGTTATGCATAATCAGCCAATAAAGCGGTAGGGTTTGCACTTCGGGAGCAGTTTTTTTGCGGGGCAGCTCGTCAATGCGGTTTTGTTTTTTTGCTTCGCAGATGTCTGCCATAGGGCATTGATGGCACAAAGGTTTTGTCCGTTTGCAGACGGTTGCACCCAAATCCATCAGCCCTTGTGTATAGGCAGGCATATCGGCGTTTTCAGACGGCAGCAGGCTTTCGGCAAGTGTCCAGAGCGAGTTTTCAAATTTTTTGTCTTGCGGATTGCCGTCTTGGGCAAAGACACGGCAGAGAACGCGTTTGACGTTGCCGTCCAAGATGGTTTCTCGTCGGTTGAAAGCAAAGGCAGAAATGGCGGCGGCTGTACTTCTGCCTACGCCGCAGAGTGTTTCCAAGTCTTTGCGCTCGGATGGAAAGATACCGCCGAATTGTCCGACGACTTGTTGCGATGCTTTGTGCAGATTGCGTGCGCGGCTGTAATAGCCCAAGCCTGCCCACAAGGATAAAACCTCGTCTTGCGGCGCGGCGGCAAGCGATTGCACAGTTGGGAATTTGGCTAAGAAACGCGGATAGTAGTCCAATACAGTAGCAACCTGTGTTTGTTGGAGCATGATTTCTGAAAGCCAGACGGAATAAGGGTCTTTGACCTGCCAAGGCAAGTCGTGACGGCCATGCTGCCGTTGCCAATCGATGAGTCGTTGAGAGAAGGATAGGGGTGTGTTCATTAATATTTACTTTTTAATTATTTATTTTTAAAACAGTATGTTACAGCATAATATATAAAATAATAATCAGGATTGACTTATCTAGTGGAGGGATATATAAATATAGTTAACGTGGATTTACGCTGTATTGTTAAAGTTTATTAACCGCTCAAGGAGATTCACATGAAAGCAATGGTTTATCATGGCGCAAACGACATTCGTTTCGAAGAAAAACCCCGCCCTCAAATTATCGATCCAACCGATGCAGTCGTCAAAATCGTTAAAACCACGATTTGCGGTACTGACTTGGGTATTTGGAAGGGTAAAAACCCTGAAGTTGCCGACGGTCGTATTCTCGGTCATGAGGGCATCGGTATTGTAGAAGAAGTCGGCGACGCTGTAAAAAACATCAAAGTCGGTGATAAAGTCATTATTTCATGTGTCAGCAAATGCTGTACTTGCGACAACTGTAAAATCCAACTTTATTCACACTGCCGCAACGGTGGTTGGATCTTGGGCTATATGATTGACGGTACTCAGGCCGAATACGTCCGTACGCCTTATGCCGACAACAGCTTGGTTCCGCTGCCTGACAACGTCAACGAAGAAGTTGCCCTGCTGTTGAGCGATGCCCTGCCGACCGCCCACGAAATCGGCGTGCAATATGGCGATGTGAAACCTGGCGATACCGTATTCATCGCCGGTGCAGGCCCTGTCGGTATGTCTGCGTTGTTGACCGCGCAACTGTATAGCCCTGCCGCCATCATCGTTTGCGATATGGACGAAAACCGCTTGAAACTAGCGAAAGAATTGGGCGCAACCCATACCATCAACCCTGCTTCCGGCGATGTAAGCAAGCAAGTTGCTGACATTGTTGGCGAAGATGGCGTAGATTGCGCCATCGAAGCGGTCGGTATCCCTGCAACTTGGAATATGTGCCAAGACATCGTGAAACCTGGCGGCCATATCGCTGTGGTTGGTGTACATGGCCAATCCGTTGATTTCAAACTGGAAAAACTGTGGATTAAAAACCTTGCCATCACTACCGGCCTGGTTAACGCCAATACTACCGAAATGCTGATGAAAGCCATTTCCAGCAGCTCAGTGGATTACACCAAAATGATGACCCACCATTTCAAATTCAGCGAATTGGAAAAAGCTTACGATGTATTCAAACACGCTGCTGAAAACCAAGCCATGAAAGTGGTTTTGGAAGCGGATTGATTTGAAAATCGCTTAATATGCCGTTAATTAAAGGCCGTCTGAACATTCAGACGGCCTTTTTGTATGGTTTTATTTTTTCTTCAACCAAACGCCGCTTTCGATATGGTGGGTAAATGGGAATTGGTCGAATAGGGCGGCGCGTTCGATGGTATGGGTTTGACAGAGCTTGTCGAGGTTGGTGCGCAGGGTCTCAGGATTGCAGGAAATATAGAGGACGTTGTCGAATCGGGCAACCAATTTGAGCGTCTCATCATCAACACCAGCGCGTGGAGGATCAACGAAAATGGTTGAAAAATCATAGTTTTTCAAGTCGATGCCTTGTTCTTGCAGGCGGCGGAATTCACGGTTTTGCGTGTAGGCCTCGGTAAATTCTTCCGCAGACAGACGAGCGATTTTGAGATTGGTAATTTGGTTGGCTTCAATATTCCATTGGGCGGCATTGACGGAGGTTTTGGAAACTTCGGTTGCCAATACTTGATTGAAATGTTGCGAAAGCGGCAGGGTGAAATTGCCGTTGCCGCAGTACAACTCAAGCATGTCTTTGCCTAAGTTTTGCGCGGCATCACACGCCCAAGTCAGCATTTTTTGGCATACTTGGGCATTGGGTTGGGTAAAGCTGCCCTCGATTTGACGATAGCGGAAGGTCTTGCCGTTGACTTCCAATGCTTCGGTCACAAAATCTTGGCTTAATACGATTTTTTGTCCGCGGCTGCGGCCGATGATGTGGATGCCCAAATTCTGCGCCAGCTCTTGCGCGGCTTGTTGCCATGCTTCGTTCAGCTTCTTGTGGTAAATCATGGTAACCAGCATTTCGCCGCTTAAAGTGGACAAAAATTCGACAGCGTACCAGCGGTTTTTCAGCTCGGGATGATTTGACGCGGTTTCAATCAATTTCGGCATCAAGGCATTGATGGATTCAGACGCGGCAGGAAATTGGTCGCAACGGATCAGGCTTGCCCCACTTGCCTTTTGCCCGCGCTCAAACATGGCGTAAAACATTTCGCCGCCCTCATGCCAGATACGGAACTCGGCACGCATCCTGTAATGCTGTTCCGGAGATTCAAAGACTTCGATTTCAGGGAAATCCAGTCCTTGGAAAAGTTGCTGAAGATATTGCTTTTTGTCGGCTAGTTGTTGCTGGTAGGCAGTCATTGGGGCAGTCTTTCAGAAAATAATGGCGAATTATAATATAGTTGGCGCAAAGATACGAAAGACCGTCTGAAACATCGGTTTCAGACGGTCTTTGATTTCAAAGCATCAGCTTGTCAATCAGCCTTGCATTTGTTTGGCTTGAACGGCAGTCAGGGCGATGGTGAAGACGATGTCTTCAATCAATGCTCCGCGGGACAAGTCGTTAACCGGTTTACGCAAACCTTGCAACAACGGGCCTACGCTCAGGACGTTGGCGCTGCGTTGTACGGCTTTGTAAGTACAGTTGCCGGTATTGAGGTCTGGGAAAACCAAAACGGTTGCTTGACCGGCGACAGCACTGCCCGGAGCTTTGGTTTGGCCGATAGATGGAACGGTAGCTGCATCGTATTGCAATGGACCTTCGATAGCCAAGTCAGGGCGTTTTTCATTAGCTAGTTTGGTTGCTTCGATCACTGCATCGACATCAGGGCCGCTGCCTGAGTTGATGGTAGAGTAGGAAATCATGGCTACTTTTGGATCGATACCGAAGGCTTTGGCGCTGTCGGCAGATTGGATAGCGATGTCGGCCAGTTGCTCAGGTGTTGGGTTTGGATTAACCGCGCAGTCGGCAAATGCCAATACTTGGTTAGGCAGCAACATGAAGAATACGCTGGATACGAGGCTTGCGCCCGGAGCGGTTTTAATCAGTTGCAGGGCAGGGCGGATGGTGTTGGCAGTAGTGTGGACTGCACCGGAAACCAAACCGTCTACGTCGTTTTGAGCCATCATCATGGTGCCCAGTACGACGGTATCTTGCAGCTGTTTGCGAGCATCTTCCGGAGTCAGGCCTTTGGATTTGCGCAATTCGCACATTGGCTCGACGTATTGCTCAACCAAAGAGGCAGGATCGATGATTTCCAAAGAATCAGGCAGGGAAATGCCACGCTCTTTAGCTACGGCTTCAACTTCTTCGCGGGTCGCCAACAGTACGCAACGGGCGATGCCTTTTTCGTGACAGATAGCGGCAGCGGCGACGGTGCGTGGTTCTGCGCCTTCAGGCAGGACGATGCGCATATCGGCTTTGCGGGCAAAATCGATCAGGTTGTAGCGGAATTGGGCTGGAGACAGGCGTTTGGCTTCGCGTTTGGCCAAAGCGGATACGTCTTGTAGGTTGTCGCTGGAGCCGAAGAAAGTCAGGCCGGTTTGCTCGGCAACTTGTGCGCCTAAAGCGGCTGCTGCGCCGTCAATGATAAAGCCTTCCAATAAGCCTGGGGAGTTAGTGTAGAGCTGTTTGGCGAGGTTTAATTGTTGGGCGATGGCGGCCGCGTCGGTATTGTCGGATTTCAGCGCCAATACAACGCCAGCGTCTAAAGACAGCGCCAATTCGACGTTTTTGCCTGCCAAGAACAATTTGTCTGCATCAGGAGTGATGCCTTCGATAACGAGATTGTCTGCATTCAATGCTGCAACTTTACCGACAAGCGCGTCAAACCAGTCGTCGCTCTTGCCTTGAGCCAACAGGGTTTCTGTAGTGGAGTCAACGGCTTGGAAAACTTGCGCATTCAATGCCGCTGCAAATGCTTTTGCCGCTGCATCGGCGCTCAGGCCGGTAGATACCGGTGCGATCAGGATTTTTGCCATTTTGTGTCCTCTCTTTCGGTGATTGTAGAAGGGTGTTGCTGTTGTGCAGCTGGTGCTGCATTTTATCACTTTGGGATAACATATACACGGTCATATTGACATATGTCATCAGGCCGTCTGAAAAAGTATAAACGCAATGGACCAAATCCATCAATCCCCCATTGCCGCCAAAAGCTCGGCTTGATGCTCGGCAATCAGGGCATTGGTGATTTCTTCCAAATCGCCGTCCATCACAAAATCCAGTTTGTGCAGGGTAAGGTTGATGCGGTGGTCGGTCACGCGGCCTTGCGGGTAGTTGTAGGTGCGGATGCGTTCGCTGCGGTCGCCGCTGCCGATCAGGGATTTACGTTCGGCGGCTTCTTTGGCTTGGGCTTCGCGTTTTTGCGCGTCATTTAAGCGGGCGGCGAGGACTTTCATCGCCTGCGCTTTATTGGCATGCTGGCTGCGGCCGTCTTGGCATTCGACTACCATGCCTGTCGGTAAGTGGGTAATGCGGACGGCGGAGTCGGTTTTGTTGATGTGCTGACCGCCTGCGCCGGATGCGCGGAAGGTGTCGATCCGCAGATCGGCCGGGTTCAGTTCAATGTCTTCCAGTTCGTCTGCTTCGGGCATGACGGCAACGGTACAGGCGGAAGTATGGATACGGCCTTGGCTTTCGGTGGCAGGAACACGTTGCACGCGGTGGCCGCCGGATTCAAATTTCAGACGGCTGTATGCACCCAAGCCGATAATGCGGGCGATGACTTCTTTATAGCCGCCCAATTCGCTTTCGTTGGCGGAAACGATTTCAACCTGCCAGCGGTTGCGCTCGGCGTAGCGGCTGTACATACGCAGCAAATCGCCTGCAAACAGCGCGGCTTCGTCGCCGCCGGTACCGGCGCGCACTTCGATAAAGATGTTTTTGTCGTCATCGGCATCTTTTGGCAGCAGCAGTTTTTGCAATTCGGTATCGAGCGTGTCGATTTTGGCTTTCGCCGCTTCGATTTCTTCGGCGGCAAAGTCTTTCATTTCGGGGTCGGACAACATTTCTTCGGCATCCGCCAAGTCGCTTTGCGCCAGCTGATAGTTTTGGAACACTTCGACCACAGGCATCAATTCGGCGTGTTCGCGCGTGAGTTTGCGGTAGTTGTCCATGTCGGACGTGGCTTCAGGCTGACCGAGCAAGTGCGTGACTTCTTCCAGTCGGTCGCTGAGTTGTTGTAGTTTTTCTAAGATAGACGGCTTCATAAATTTTCCAGAATACGGATGCCGTCGAGTGGTCTGCAACGGCGAAATAAGGAGTCATTATAATGGGTTTGAATGAAAATTCAAAAAGATATGATTGATTAGAAAGGCCGTCTGAAACCTGTTTTTAAGTTTCAGACGGCCTTTTTTATATGGGTTTACTTAGGCGCAGCCAAGATGCCTGTTTGGTTCAGCAGGAACAAAACGGTAAAGCCGGTCAAATAAATCAAACCGATAATGGCGAGGAAGTTCATACCCATGGTCAGTTTGTGGCGTTTGTCGCCTTTGACGAGGCGGTAGTTCAGCCAAGCGAATACAGGGGCGGCAACGAAGGCAGTAATCATGGCGAATTTGAGCAGTTCCGCCATTGCGCTGTTGAACCAGAAAATCACGGCCAAGCCTGAGCCTGCAACCCAAATGTTCCAAGCAAACAATTCGGCATTGCCGGTTTTGTCTTTACCGCGCAGCAGGCGTACCGGCTCGGCAATCGCGCGCGCGTAGCCGTCTACTACGGTAATGGTGGTGCCGTACATGCAGGCGAAAGCAATAAATGCCACTAATGGACGAGACCAGTCGCCGATGGTCACAGCGTACATATTAATCAGCTGGCCGACATATTTGCCGCCCGCCATTTGCACTTCCTCGCCGTTGCCGTATTGTACATATGCACCCAAGGCGAGGAAAACGACCGCCAAAATCGCGCTGGTAATGTAGCCGACGTTGAAGTCAAAAATGCCGTCGCGGTAGCTGGAAGGGTTGATGCGTTGTTTTTCAGTAACCCACAAAGAGTTGATGGCGGAAATTTCAATCGGTGCAGGCATCCAGCCCATCAGCGCGATGAGGAAGCCCAAGCCTGCCAGTGTCCACGGGGTAGGCTCGATAAAGTCGGGTTTCATCTGCATGCCGCGAGACATGGCCACGGCTGCTGCGGCGACGGTGGCGATGGTCAGGCTGACGATGATGATTTTGGAAACGTTGTCCAATGCTTTATAGCGGCCACTTGCCAAAATCAGCAGGCAGGAAACCATAATCATGACGGACACCATGCCGGCATCGAAAGTCAGCGACGGGATCGCCATTTTGACGATGGCGGCGGTAACGATGGCGACTGCACCGGCATTAATCGTTGCTGATGCAATACATAAAATCAAAAATACCCACAAATAAACGCTGCTTTTTTCGGCATAGCCCTCAATCAGGCTTTTGCCCGTGTCCAGCGTGTAATGTGCGCTGAAGCGGAAAAACGGGTATTTGAACAGGTTGGTCAGAATGATAATCAGCGCAAGCTGCCAGCCGTAAAGTGCGCCTGCCTGCGTGGAGGCAATCAGGTGCGAGCCGCCGACTGCCGCCGAAGCCATCATGATACCCGGGCCGAGAGCATTGATTTTGCTCTTCCAGGTGGAAGTGTGTGTATGTTGTTCAGCCATAATTAGTTTCCGCCTTTTTCAGACGGCCTTATTATCAAAAAAAGGCATATTTTAACGTAAATAAAAAGTTTGCCCAATAATATGCGTAATACTTTTTATCAATCAAAGGGAAAATACGGTGTTAAAAAGCCGAGATGACGGAGTGAACGATATTTTGTGCCAAAAACATTTTTTCAGACGGCCTTGTATCGCTTTTTATTCATGAATATGGGGTAGGGAGGGCAGAGTGTGTCGGTTTGGAAACGAAATGGCCGGGCAAGGCTTTTTGATGCCTTGAGGTCGGCATATCAAGGGGAAGTATGGAGCAGGGAATCCACGTTTTGCTCGGTGATTTCAGACAGTTGTGCCAGCGGTACGCCGCGCAGTTCGGCCGCGATTTCGGCGATACGGCGGATGTTGGCTGGGGTATTGGTTTCGTGGCCGAGCATAAAGGGGCTGTCGGTTTCGAGAACGAAATCCCTGTCGTTTAAAGCTTGTAAGGCGGCACGGACTTTTTTTGCATTGGGATTGAGCAGCAGCGAGCCTATGCCGATTTTAAAGCCGAGTTTCACCAAAATCTCTGCTTCTTCTACGCTGCCGGAGAAGGCGTGAACGATACCGCCTCGTGTGAAACCGGCGGTTTTGACGGCGGCGGCAATGGCGGCGGTGGCTTTCAGATTATGGATGATGACGCGGCGGTTGAGGTGTTGGGCGAGGATGAGTTGGCGGATAAAGACATCGGTCTGCGTGTCGCGTTGCGCTTGGGTTTGCTCTTTGCCATAAAAATCCAAGCCGATTTCGCCAACCCATGCTTGCGGATGCCGGATTAATTCTTTCTCTAACTGTTGAAACGCTGTTTCATCAATGCCGTCTGAAAACCACGGATGGATGCCCAAAGTGATATGAATGTTTTCAGACGGCCTCTCCAACTGCGCAACTGCCTGCCAATCATTTGGAGATGTAGCCGGTACGATAAAACGCGCTACGCCGACGGCTTGCGCTTTGGCAAGCACGGCAGGCAGCGTGTCGGCAAGTTTGGGATCGGCAAGATGACAGTGGGTGTCGGTGAAAGTCATGTTTAATGGCGGTTTACAGCAGATTTAATTGACGCAATTCTTGTTGCACCTTATCCGCACTCCAGTCATGGGATACGGCAAGGGTCATCAGCGCAGTGGCGGTTTCAAGGTTGCATTTGCCGCCGTTGATAATACCTGCCTGACGCAAAGCATCGCCTTGGGCATAGACGGCGGCGGCGCAACCTTGCGGCACTTGGCTGATGTTAAGCAGCAATTTGCCTTGTTGCGTAAAGGCTTGGACGGCTCGGACAAACGCATCGTTGCTCGGCGCATTGCCGTGGCCGTAGCTTTGCAGGATTAGGGCTTGGGCGGAAAGGTGGGGCAGGCCGTCTGAAAGTTCTTGCGCGGCATAACCGGGAATCAGCGTGCGGACGGAAACTTTGGCTTCAGGATTTGGAAGACGCGGTTTGAAGCCGTCTGAATGTTGGGTCAGAGCGGTACGGATATTGTGCCAACCTTTGTTTTCCTCCCATTCGGCGAGCGCGCCAAAATGCAGGTTGTCAAAACCTGCGGCAGTTTCCGTGCTGACTTTGCTGCTGCCGACGGCTGGGAAGAGCTTGCCGTCAAAGGCAATCGCCACTTGTTTGAGTTTGAGCGAGAAAGCGGAAACGGCGGTGGCAAGGTTGCGCGGCGCATCGCTGTTGGTGGCATCGTAAGGCCATTGCGAGCCGGTCAGGATAACGGGTTTGTCCAAACCTTGCAGCGAAAGGGCGAAGAGGTTGGCGGTGTATGCCATGGTATCCGTGCCGTGCAGCACCAAAATGCCGTCATAGTCAGGCAGTCTGGCGATAATAAGCTCCAACCAGTCGCGTTGGTTTTGCAGCGTTACTGCGGAAGAATCAATGAGCGGCTGGCAAACGTGCCATTCGAAATCAAGGCCGTCTGAAAAGGGGGCAAGGGCTTTATCGACGAGAGCGGTGTCGGGACGCAGGCCGGCGCTGCTTTGGGTCATGCCGATGGTGCCGCCGGTGTAGAGGACGAAGATTTTTTGTTTCATGGGGTTTCTGATGAATGATTGAGGCCGTCTGAAAGCGGGGAAGTGTTTCAGACGGCCTGGAATGGTTTATTGATTGGCTTGTTTTTTGGCTTTTGCAGCGCGTTTTTCGTGTAATTTTTCACGGAAGAAGGTATGGCGGCGGTGTTTTCTCCACCAAATCCAGCCGACAATGACTGCACCTATGCCCAGTACCGCAAAGATACCGGATTGCAGGCTGTGCATTTTTTCCATCAACCAGTCAGTATTGCGTGCGCCGTATTCTCCTAGATAAATCCAAACCGGAACGGAAATCAGCGCGGCCAAGCCGTCCATCAGGATAAAGCGCAGGTAGGAAACCTTACGGCTGATGCCTGCAGTCACGAAAACGGCGGTACGCAGGCCGGGCAGGAAACGGGCGACGAATAAAACCCAGTTGCCGTATTTGTCGAATTTTTCCTGTACTTGGGCATAGCGTTTAGGCGTCATCACGCGCGCAATCGGTTTGAATTTAAGGATTTTTTGCCCCCAAATCCGGCCGGCCGCAAACATAAAGCCATCGCCCGCCAATACGCCGAGCATGCCGACAAGAAACATAATATGAGAGTTGGTATAACCCAGGCCGGAAATCACGCCGCCGGTTACCAGCGTCAAATCTTCAGGAATCGGCACACCGAAGCCGCAAATAACCAAAACGAAAAACACGGCCGCATAGCCGTATTCAACGAAAAAAGATTCTAAAATTGCAAACATGGCCGCTGTCCCACGATAGATATTGATTGATGACTGGATTAAGTTGGAATTTTACCAAAGATAAGGCCGTCTGAAAGCAATCACAAGCAGATATTGTTTAAATTTGACGGTAGTTTGCAAAAAATCTCAAAATTCGGACGTGGAAAGTTGGGATTTGAACAGATTTGGCAGGTACAATAGCCGCTGGTTTATCTTTCAAACCCGAAATGGCGGTCTGCTTTCAGACGGCCTGTTCAGGAAAATGAAATCATGAAATACAGAGATTTGCGAGAATTTATCGCCGGATTGGAAGCTGATGGCAAACTCAAGCGTATTCAGCATCCGGTGTCGCCGCATTTGGAAATGACCGAAATCGCCGACCGCGTATTGCGCGCCGAAGGGCCGGCGTTGTTGTTTGAAAACCCGATTAAGCCTGACGGTACACGTTATGATTATCCTGTGTTGGCGAATCTGTTCGGCACGCCTGAGCGTGTGGCGCTGGGCATGGGTGCGGACAGCGTATCCAAGCTGCGCGAAATCGGGCAGACGCTGGCGTATCTGAAAGAACCCGAACCGCCCAAAGGCATTAAGGACGCGTTTTCCAAACTGCCGTTGCTGAAAGATATTTGGAGCATGGCGCCGAACGTAGTGAAAAACGCGCCGTGTCAGGAAATTGTGTGGGAAGGTGAAGACGTTGATTTGTATAAACTTCCGATTCAGCATTGCTGGCCGGAAGACGTTGCGCCGCTGGTAACGTGGGGCTTGACCGTCACGCGCGGGCCGCACAAAAAACGCCAAAATCTCGGCATTTACCGCCAACAATTAATCGGCAAAAACAAGCTGATTATGCGTTGGCTGTCGCATCGCGGCGGCGCGCTGGATTATCAGGAATTCCGCAAACTCAATCCTGATACGCCGTATCCCGTCGCCGTTGTGCTCGGTTGCGATCCTGCTACCATTTTGGGCGCGGTAACGCCTGTTCCCGATACCTTGAGCGAATACCAATTTGCCGGACTGTTGCGCGGTTCGCGGACGGAGCTGGTGAAATGTATCGGCAACGATTTGCAAGTGCCTGCCCGTGCAGAAATCGTGTTGGAAGGTGTTATCCATCCCAACGAAACCGCGTTGGAAGGCCCATACGGCGACCACACCGGCTATTACAATGAGCAGGACCATTTCCCTGTGTTTACGGTCGAGCGCATCACCATGCGTGAAAACCCGATTTACCACTCTACCTACACAGGCAAACCACCCGATGAGCCTGCTGTTTTGGGCGTGGCGTTGAACGAAGTGTTCGTCCCGCTTTTGCAAAAGCAGTTCCCCGAAATCACCGATTTCTATCTGCCACCCGAAGGCTGCTCCTACCGCATGGCGGTGGTCAGCATGAAAAAACAGTACGCCGGACACGCCAAGCGCGTGATGATGGGTTGCTGGTCGTTCCTGCGCCAGTTTATGTACACCAAATTCATCATCGTAGTCGATGACGATGTGGACGTGCTCGATTGGAAAGAAGTCATCTGGGCGGTAACCACGCGCATGGACCCTGTACGCGACACTGTTTTGGTAGAAAATACGCCCATCGATTATCTCGACTTCGCCAGCCCTGTCAGCGGACTCGGCGGCAAAATGGGTTTGGATGCGACCAACAAATGGCCGGGTGAAACCGACCGCGAATGGGGGCGTGTGATCAAAAAAGACCCTGCCGTTACGGCCAAAATCGATGAGATTTGGGAGCGTTTGGGTTTGTAGATGTCGGATTTATTGGAATTTCTACTGCAAATATTGATGGAAATGATTTGGTCTATGTTTGAGGGTACGGTAGAAATATTGAGGCTCGATTGGAGAAAAAGAAAACTCTCCAAAAAAGGCTTGATAATGTTGGCGATATGGTTTGCCATCATTGTTGCACTGATTGTGTATATGGTCATTCCTAAGTGAACATTTTATTCTGATAATGTATCTGTTAAAAGGCCGTCTGAAACTTTTTGGGTTTCAGACGGCCTTTGATTTGAAAACCTAGCGCGGTTTGAGCCACTTCCATTGTTCTTGTATGGTTTTTTGAAGGGCTTTTTGTTTTTCTGCAGGTGTGTTCATGCCATTGGTCAAGCGGCTGTAATCAAGGGTAATGGAAGGGTTTTGTACAGTTCCGCCGATTTTGAGGGGAATCGGTTTGTTTTTGGGTTGCAGTACGTTGCTGATAAGCAGGTTTTCGGACAGCTTTTGGGTATTCAAATCGGTATAGCCGCTGCTGACAACGTGCAGGCTGTCGGAAAACAGTTCGGTGTTGATATGATGGCTGATGCCTTTCTCGATTTCGCTATTGAGAATGAAATGATGGAAAGGGGTTTTGAGGTTGCTGTTGTCGATTTTTTCCGAAGAGATGCCGTTTTTCAGAATGCTGTCCATATCAATGCCGTGCCATGCACCGTTGGTGATATCGAGGAGCAGGCTGCCGTTTAGGGCTTGTATCATTTGGGCGCGGTCGTTGCCGGTGGTTTTAATGTCGATAACGGCGTCGCCGCTGCCGCTGAAGCTGTGGAAACCGAACAAGTCTTGCAGCAGCGGCTGAATTTGTATGCCTTTTGCGTTTTGCTGAAGGTGGTAGGAGGCAGGTTGGGTCGCCGCAATACTCAGGCCGCCTTCGGTTTTGCCACCATAAAGCCCGGCTTTGAAACGGTGCAGGGCGATATGTTCTTTATCTGCGGTAAGCAGGGATTCGATGTTTTCTAATTGCAGGCCGGCAGTTTGAATGCTGCCGATTTGGAGGTTGGCCTCAATGTCAGGCAACCATGATTTAGCCAGCAGGGAAGGAAGATTCAGTGATGGCTGGGTTTTCAGGTCTTCCAAGTAAGGGGTCAGATTGAGTTTTTGTAAGGCGATACCGGCGTCAAGGTGCGGGCGCGGTTGGGTATCGCGTTGGTATTTAAAGGCCAAGGCGAGGGCTTGTCTATCAAATGCGCCTTTCAGACGGCCTTCCCATGTATTGAGGCTGAAATTGGCCTGTCCTTCAAGTGTACTGATGAATCGGGGGCGGGGAAGGCGGTTGATGGTGTCTTGCAGGGTGCTGAGGTGCAGTTTGGGCGCATCGATGCCTTTGCCTTTTTGCCAAACCAAAGGGCTAGAAAAGGTAAAGTTGGTTTGGAGGCGGTCGTTTTTATGGCTGCCTTTGAGTTCAAAATTGGCGGCAGTCAAAACGGTTGGATAGAGGTTGGTTTTGTCCAGTTTGAATGAACCGTCCCATTGGTTGTTTTCACTGCCGGCGGTCAATGCGCCGTTGAGTGTGTTGAGGTGCAAATAGCCATTTTTGAATTGCAAGAGGGGCGAACGTGCATTGATATGCAAGTTTTGATAGTCGCTTTCGGCTTGCAGATTGAAGTCGCGGAGTAGGACGGTTTGGTTTTGCCAATTAAGGCTGCCTGCGATTTGGGCATCCAGCTTGTTTTTGAGTAATACGGTTTGCAGGTTTAATTTGAGGGCGGGAACGCTCCAGCCGGCATCATCTTGTACAAGATGGCCGGCGCCTTGCCAACTGATGGGGTTGCCTATGTTTTGCAGTGTGCCGCTGATATCGAATGGACGGCCGTCTGAATCGGCTCTGCGCAGGGAAAATTGCAGATCGTTTAAGGCAACATCCTGCTCTTTATTGTGATAGCGGATGCTGCCGCTATTGATGACGACGCGGTTGAGCTGGAAGCTTTCTTTTGATGCATGGTTTTGTTGCAGGCAGGCAGGCAGGTGGTTTTTGGGACCCAGCGTCAGCGACGGATTGGAAAGAATCCATTTTTCAATAACGGGGGCGTCTGACCATAGGCTGCTCCAGCCAAAGCCCATTTTGGACTCGGCAATGTTCAGCGTCGGCATGTCTGGCTCGGAAGATGAAAGGCTGAGGTCTTTTAAAATAAGCGTAGGGCGCGGCAGCCATTTTCTGCTGATATTGGCATTGTATTTGACTTGGCAGCCATGGGCGGAAAAGTTTTTCTGTATGAATACGTCGATGTTTTCTGTATTGAATATGCGGAACATTAAGGCACTCAATACCGCCGCGAGGCATAAAAGCACGGCAATGCTGAAAACCAGGGTTTTCAGCCAAAATTTTCCTGAGTGCAACATGGAATGAACAGACAATTCAGATTCTCGCTTTGATGGGAGCTTTAAGGAGTGATTGGAAGTTTAAGCCTTGCTGCTTAAGCGTGTGGAAGTATAACACAGAGCGTGGGCCTGTGTTTCAGACGGCATCGGTATGTTAATAAAAAACACCGCCCGAAGGCGGTGTTGATTTAAGCATAAATTATTTACGCAGACCCAGGCGGGTAATCAGTGTACGGTAAGTATCAGGCTGAGTACGACGCAGGTAAGACAACAGACGACGACGTTGGCTAACCATTTTCAACAGGCCGCGACGGCTGTGGTGGTCTTTAGGGTTGGCTTTGAAGTGAGGAGTCAGGTCGTTGATGCGGAAAGTCAACAGAGCGACTTGTACTTCAGAAGAGCCGGTATCGCCTTCTTTGCGTTGGAAATCTTTAACAATTTGTGCTTTTTGTTCTACGGTCAATGCCATGATGGATAACTCCGAAAATAAAAGAACCTTTTCAGGTTCGGACAAGTTTGCCAAGCCGAACGACCTAAGCAAACTCCTAAGTGCCTTTTTATAAGGACGGGCGGATTATGCCACAATTTGTCTTGGTATGCCACATCTTTTCAGACGGCCAAAAAAAGCGGCGATACCTTTCAGTACCGCCAAAGCTGCTTTGGTGATAAAAACTAAACTTTATTTGCTCGCACAGCGGAAGCCCAAGTTATTTAAAACATATTTGGACTGCAGGCTGGTGCGGATGCCGTAGCGTAAGAATGCCGCATAGTTGGACGGATCGCTTGAGCCTACGGATGCGCCGCTACAGAACATTTGTGTGTTGGACGAGCCGGCAGAGAGTTGGCTGCTGTTGAAGTCTTCAGTCCATTCCCAAATCAGGCCGTGCATATCATATACGCCCCAGTAGTTGGGTTTGTTTTTACCGATGTCATGCAGGCCGTTGCGGCCGCCGTCTGCATACCAATCCAAGATGGTGCGGTTATAGCCAGGCTCGGCAGAGCCGTCTTTTTGAGTGGCAGAAGCCAAGCCTGCAAATTCCCACTCGTCAATAGTCGGCAGACGTTTGCCTTTGGAGACGCAGTAAGCATTTGCGGCAAACCACGAAACATTGGTTACCGGATGTTTGAGTTCGCTGGCTTTAGGCGCAAAACTGTTGCTGCCATTTTTTACCCAATGTTTCAGGTAAGCTTTTTCAGCATGTTTGGAATTGATTTTTCCTTTTTGCCATTGCGGATGTGTGTTCACAAATTCGGCAAATTCGGCATTGGTTACCGGATATTTGTCAAGCTGGAAAGGTTTGACTTTAATAAGGGAAGTTTCTTTTTTGAGATAGAGAGGACGGTAGCTGCCTCCTTCGATTTTTACCATTTCGGCAGCAAATGTATTGCCGCAGATTAAGGCACTGCCTAAGAGGAGGAGTCGTATGAGTTTCATGGTACGCCCTTATTATCGATTGAAACAGGAAATTTATTTTTCAGATAGCCTAATCATAACAAGGCCGTCTGAAAAATCAATCTGTCTGATTTGAACAGGAAGATTAATCGTGATGGAAGCCACTGCGGCTCTAAAGAGTAGGGCAGCAGTGGCTTGGCGTATTAAACCGAGAGATTATTTAGCGGCTTCAGAAGCACCAGACGCAGCTGCTGGAGCAGAAGCGGCAGCACCGGCAGGTTGGTAAACGGTGTCGCTCAGTTTTTTGGTCATGATTTCAGGGTTTTCATCACCCTCAACTTTTAATTGACCCAAAGCACCTTTGTTGAACGCACGGAAGATAGAGTGGTCAACCAAAGTGTAGCTGCCTGGAATGTCGACTTTGAATTCAACGATAGCGGCACCACCGGCAGGAACAATTGTGCTTTGTACGTTTTCGTTAATCAGTTTACCACCTTCAACATATACTTTGTCGAAGATTTCGCCGATAACGTGGAAAGAAGATACCAAGTTAGGACCACCGTTACCAACGTACATACGAACAGTTTCACCAGCTTTAGCTTTCAGAGCGTTGTCGCCGGCGATAGAGCCTACGTGACCGTTGAATACAACGTATTCAGGTTGTTCAGCAATCGCTTTATCCATATCGAAAGGTTGCAGGCCTTGAGCACCTTTTTTACCTTTAGTATAGAAGTCACCTTGTACGATGTAGAACTCTTTGTCCACTTTAGGCAGACCTTCTTTAGGTTCAACCAAGATCAAACCGTACATACCGTTGGCGATGTGCATACCTACAGGAGCAACGGCACAGTGGTAGATGTACAAACCAGCTTGCAGTGCTTTGAAGCTGAAGGTAGAAGTGTGGCCTGGGGCAGTAAAGGTAGCTTCTGCACCACCGCCTTGACCGGTAGCAGCGTGGAAGTCAACGTTATGAGGAACGGTAGAAGAAGGATTGTTAGAGAATTCTACTTCTACGGTATCGCCTTCGCGTACACGGATCATTTGGCCCGGAACGTCGCCGTTGAATGTCCAGTAATGGTATTCAACACCGTCTTCCATGGTCATGGTTTTTTCGATGGTTTCCATTTTAACGCGTACTTTAGCCGGATGATCGCGATCAGTTGGAGGTGGAACTTCCGGAGCGTGAGTTACGATAGCATCGATTACAGGCAGTTCTGAAGAAGGAGTCTCTGCAGCAGCTTGTGAGTTGGAAGCGGCAGGAGCTTCAGCAGAAGCGGTAGCAGCTGGAGTTTCAGCAGGTTTAGCAGCTTGCTCGCCGCATGCGGCCAGTGCAAATACAGAAGCGATAAGTGCGGCTAAGGTTTGGCGTTTCATGTTTAAAGTTTCCTTATAGTAAGAAAAGTTAAGAATCCTGATAGGATGGTTCGAAGTTTTGTATGATTATGTAGGCGCTTGTTTGGTCATATTTTGATGTAAATCAAATTGTTCAGGGAATATGAATCTTTTAATCCCTAAATACTCCTTTAGAAGTATAAAAAAATACATCGAAAAGTTTAATTTTGTGTGAAAATGTTAGCGAGAACTTAACACAAAATACGATAAAGGAGGGTCTGTATAGGCAAATGGGAATCAATATCATATAAGTTAATGGTTTTAAAGGAATATTATTGACAAAATATTTCTTTACTTATTAAACCGTGATACAATCTTTAACATTCATATTTGATGAATTAATACCCAACCACTTTTTACCAAAATCAAGGAGTACTTAAAATGGGACAGTACAAGAAGCTTTGGTACTTGCTGTTTGCCGTGCTGGCAGTATGCTTTACCATTCTTGGTTATATGGGTAGCGAAGTCTATAAAAAGGCTCCGCCATACCCTGAACAAGTCGTTTCTGCATCCGGCAAAGTCCTGATGACCAAAGACGATATTTTGGCAGGTCAATCTGCATGGCAAACTACCGGCGGTATGGAAGTTGGCTCTGTATTGGGTCACGGTGCATACCAAGCTCCGGACTGGACTGCCGACTGGCTGCACCGCGAGCTGGTTGCATGGTTGGATCTGACTGCGCAAGAAACTTACGGCAAAAAATTTGACGAAGTTTCTCCTGAGGAACAAGCTGTTCTGAAAACCCGTTTGGCTGACGAATACCGCAACCAAAGCCGTATTAAGGAAGACGGTTCTGTCGTTATCAGCGATACCCGCGTGAAAGCGATCGAAAGTATTCTGCCTTACTACCACGGTGTGTACAGCGACGATCCTAAGTTCCAAACCACTCGCGAACACTTTGCAATGAAAAACAACACATTGCCAAGCCAAGAAGCGCGTGAAAAACTGTTCAATTTCTTCTTCTGGACTTCTTGGTCTGCTTCGGCCAACCGTCCTGACGAGAACTTCACTTACACCAACAACTGGCCGCACGAGCCTTTGATCAACAACGTACCGACTACTGAAAACTACATGTGGTCTTTCACCAGCGTGGTATTGTTGCTGATGGGTATCGGCTTGCTGATGTGGGGTTACTCTTTCTTGACCAAACATGAAGAGGTTGAAGTACCTACTGAGGATCCTATTTCCAAAGTACAACTGACTCCTTCTCAAAAAGCGTTGGGCAAATATGTATTCCTGACTGTTGCGCTGTTTGTCGTACAAGTACTGTTGGGTGGTTTGACCGCTCACTATACTGTCGAAGGTCAAGGCTTCTACGGTATCGATACTGCACTGGGCTTTGAAATGGCCGACTGGTTCCCATATGCATTGACCCGTACTTGGCACATCCAATCCGCTATTTTCTGGATTGCAACCGGCTTCCTGACAGCAGGTCTGTTCTTGGCTCCGATTGTGAACGGCGGTAAAGATCCTAAATTCCAACGTGCCGGTGTGAACTTCCTGTACATCGCCCTGTTCATCGTAGTCGGTGGTTCTTACGCAGGTAACTTCTTTGCTTTGACTCATATCATTCCACCTGAGCTGAACTTCTGGTTCGGTCACCAAGGTTACGAATACTTGGATTTGGGTCGCTTCTGGCAACTTCTGCTGATGGTCGGCTTGCTGTTGTGGCTGTTCCTGATGTTGCGTTGTACTATCTCTGCCTTTAAAGAAAAAGGTACAGACAAAAACCTGTTGGCTATCTTCGTAGCTTCTATGGTTGGTGTGGGTGTGTTCTACGCTCCTGGCCTGTTCTACGGTGAAAAATCTCCAATCGCTGTGATGGAATACTGGCGTTGGTGGGTGGTGCACCTGTGGGTAGAAGGCTTCTTCGAAGTGTTCGCTACTGCTGCCTTCGCATTCATCTTCTACAACATGGGCTTTGTCCGCCGTAGTACTGCTACTGCTTCTACTCTGGCCGCTGCCGCCATCTTCATGTTGGGCGGTATTCCAGGTACATTGCACCACTTGTACTTCTCCGGCTCTACCTCTGCTTCTATGGCAATCGGTGCATGTTTCTCCGCTTTGGAAGTTGTACCTTTGATTCTGCTGGGCCGTGAAGCTTACGAGCACTGGTCTTACCAACACCTGTCCGACTGGGCGAAACGTCTGCGTTGGCCTCTGATGTGCTTCGTAGCAGTTGCCTTCTGGAACATGATTGGTGCCGGCGTATTCGGCTTCCTGATTAACCCACCGATTTCCCTGTTCTACATCCAAGGTCTGAACACTACTGCAGTTCACGCTCACGCGGCTCTGTTCGGTGTATATGGTTTCTTGGCTCTGGGTTTTGTATTGCTGGTTGCACGCTACCTGAAACCTAATGTTCAATTTGATGACAAACTGATGACTTGGGGCTTCTGGCTGCTGAACGGCGGTCTGGTCGGTATGATTGCCATCAGCCTGTTGCCGGTCGGCGTGATCCAAGCTTACGCTTCTATCACTCATGGTCTGTGGTATGCACGTAGCGAAGAATTCCTGCAAATGGAAATCCTGGATACCCTGCGTTGGGTTCGTACCGCTGCTGACTTGATCTTCATCGGTGGTGCTGTCTGCGTTGCTATCCAAGCTACCAAAATCGTATTCAGCCGCGATAAATAATCTTAAGCTAAATTAAATCGAAGGCCGTCTGAAAAGTTTTCAGACGGCCTTTCTGTTATAATTTCAACATTCTTAAATTGACAAGACAAAATATTATGTTCAACCAAGCTGCTCAAGAGCTGACCACTGTTCGCGATTTGTTGCGTTTCGCAGTCAGCCGTTTTAATGATGCCGGACTGTTTTTCGGACACGGAAGTGATAATGCCCATGACGAGGCAGCCTATCTGATTTTGCATACTTTGAACCTGCCTTTGGATATGTTGGAGCCTTATTTGGATGCCAAATTGTTGCAAAGTGAGAAGGAGGAAGTGCTGTCGATTATCGAACGTCGCGCAGTTGAGCATATTCCTGCCGCGTATCTGACGCATCAGGCATGGCAGGGTGAGTTTGATTTTTATGTCGATGAGCGCGTTATTGTGCCTCGTTCTTTCATTTACGAATTACTGGGCGACGGTATCCGTCCTTGGATTGAACATGATGAGTTGGTGCATCGAGCTTTGGATTTGTGTACCGGTAGCGGCTGTTTGGCCATTCAAATGGCGCATCACTATCCCGATGCACAAATCGATGCCGTTGATTTGAGCTTGGATGCGCTGGAAGTGGCCGCCATCAATATCGAAGATTATGGTTTGGAAGACCGTATCAGCTTGGTGCATACCGATTTGTTTGAAGGTTTGGATGAAACCTATGATTTAATTGTTTCCAATCCGCCTTATGTCGATGCGGAATCTGTGGAAGCGTTGCCTGATGAATACCTGTACGAGCCGGAATTGGCTTTGGGCAGTGGTGAAGATGGTTTGGATGCTACACGTCAAATCATTCTGCAAGCGGCGAAGTATCTGAATCCGAAAGGTGTATTGTTGGTTGAAATCGGTCACAACCGTGAGGTATTGGAAGCGGCTTATCCCGAATTACCGTTTACTTGGTTGGAAACCAGCGGTGGCGATGGGTTTGTATTCCTGTTGACCCGCGAGCAATTATTGGGTGAAGAGTAGTTTATTTTGATATAAATAAAACAAAGGCCGTCTGAAAAAGTTTCAGACGGCCTTTGTTTTATAAAATTTTTAATATTTTAAGAAAATACAAATGCCTATGGTATGCCGAATATGAAATCCAAGCAGGCTTTGAAACTATGGCTTATAATATTTGTCATAGTTTCTAATGTCAGTAGATTTTTATTACTGACTTTTTGTAGAACATATACTGCCAAACTCCATATTATGAATAATTATTTAAAATCAGGCCTGTTGGCTACTGCCTTGTTCAGTATGCCCGTTGCCGCCTTTGCCCAGCAACATACCGTTTATTTCAATCAAAACGGTAAACTGACGGCGACCATGCCTTCGGTTGCTTACGTCCGCCAATACAAGATTGAGGCAGGCAAGGCGCAGGTGCAGGATTTTTACTATCCATCGATGAAAAAATATTCTGATCCTTATGAAGTACCTGCCGGTCAGATTAAGGTTTTTGTGCCGGCGTTGGATAATGGTACGTTAACCCTGTGGCATTTCAACGGTCAGAAAAAGATGGTTGGCAGCTATCGTAACGGCAAACCGCATGGCGAATGGGTCAACTGGTATCCAAACGGCAAAAAATCTGCGGTGATGCCCTATCAAAATGGACTGAGTGAGGGTGTGGGTTCCCGCTATTACCGAAATGGTGTGAAAGAAAGCGAAATTCAGTTTAAGCACGATAAAGCCAATGGTCATTGGAAACAATGGTATTCAGACGGCAGCCCGAAAACCGAAATGATGATGAGCAATGACAAACCAACGGAGATCATAAGTTGGGATGAAAATGGCCGCATCGTGTCTGAATTGAGTATTCGCAATGGTAAACGCAGTGGCATTATTTTGGATTGGTATGATGATGGTGCGAAGAAATCTGAGCTAGTTTATAAAGACGACCAGTTGGTGAAAAAAACTTTTTGGGATACGGACGGATACGTCCTCGAATAATTTTGATTATAAAAAACCGCAGGCTGATTAGCTTGCGGTTTTTTTATATTACATGCAGCCTTTGTTTTGGCATAGGGTAAATAACGGAGCGCCGCTTTCGCGGATTTTTTTGCCGCCGTCCAAGTCGGTAAACTCCAAAATGGCAGCCGCTTCGATTACTTCGCCGCCAAGTTTGCGGATCAGCTCGACACCTGCCAGCATTGTGCCGCCGGTTGCCACTAAATCATCTACCAACAAAACGCGTGCGCCCGGCTTGATGGCATCGGTATGGATTTCTACCGTTGCTTCGCCATATTCCAAAGCGTAACTTTGAGAAACCGTATCAAACGGCAGTTTGCCTTTTTTGCGGATGGGGACAAAGCCGACGTTCAGCTGATAGGCCAAAGCTGCGCCAATGATGAAGCCGCGCGCATCCAAGCCCGCAACGATATCAACTTTCTGCCCCATATAGCGGTAAACCAGTAAATCAACCAGTAGGCGGAAATATTCCGCGCTTTGCAAGACGGGAGTAATGTCATGAAACAAAATCCCTTTTTGCGGCCAGTTTTCAATTTTACGGATTTTGTCCGCCAAAGCTTCTACGCCCATTACTTCAGGATGAATCAACATCTCGACATTCCGAAATCAAAAAGTTTTTAACGCGATATTGTAACGGTCATATGCGGACTTGCCAAATTAATCGATACAATAGCCAAATTTTGCAACATGCCGTCTGAAATTCCGAGAAACATTGTGTTGTGTTATAATTTACAGGTACATACCATCGGCTGAACAACCATGCAAAATCATAAAAAAGGCAATATTTACATCATTTCTGCCGCTTCCGGCACAGGTAAAACGACCTTGGTGTCACGCCTGTTGAAAAATCATGACGACATCCGTGTTTCCATTTCTCATACCACGCGCCAGCCACGTGAGGGTGAGACACATGGTGTGCATTACCACTTTGTTCCCAAAGAAGAATTTGAATCACTGATTGAGCAAAGAGCCTTTTTGGAACACGCCAATGTGTTCGGCAACTATTACGGCACCAGCATTGCCGGCGTGAATTCGTTGAGCGAAGAGGGCTATGACGTAATTTTGGAAATTGATGTGCAAGGTGCGGCGCAAGTGCGTAAATCGTTGCCTGAAGCCAGCAGTATTTTTATCCTGCCACCTTCCTTTGAAGTATTGGCGCAACGTTTGATCGGCCGTGGTACAGACAGCGAAGAAGTTATTCAAACACGCCTTTCAAAAGCCCGTCATGAGATTGAGCAATCCGTTTTGTTCGATTACGTTGTCGTGAATGACGATTTGGATCGTGCCGAAGCCGATTTGTTCCACATTATTAAAGCAGGCCGTCTGAAAAAATCCTCTCAACAGGGATTTATTTCAAACCTGTTGGAAAATTCGTAAAAAACAGCGAAAATAACCGTTTATTTGAAACATAGAAAGAAAGCAAGCAAACATGGCCCGTATTACTACTGAAGATTGCACAGGTAAAATCCCTAACCACTTCGACCTTACCCTCGTTGCCGCTCGTCGCGCACGCCAGCTCGAAAACGGCAATACGCCTTTGGTTGATGATATCCGCAACAACAAACCAACCGTAACCGCCCTGCGCGAAATCGCAGCCGGACAAATCGGAACCGAGCTGCTGACCCGCAATAAATAAACCAACCGGCAAACCGATAAAACCGCCGCGCGGACTGTATCGGTGCAATATAACAACCGATACAGTCTGACGGCTTAAAAATAGCCATAAAAGGCCGTCTGAAAATGCCAGCTCCACTGCCTACCGCCCCTTATGATCCGTTGACAGCAGAAGCGCGCGAGCTTCTGTTTCGCACCGCATCCTATCTCAATACCAATGAGCAGGCCGAGCTTGAAAGAGCCGTTGCCTACGCTTTCCACGCCCATGACGGACAAACCCGTAAAAGCGGCGAACCCTACATCACCCATCCCCTTGCCGTTGCCACGCAGCTTGCGATTTGGCACATGGATGTTCAAGGCCTCTGTGCGGGCGTTATGCACGATGTATTGGAAGATACGGGTGTAACCAAAGTCGAAATGGCGGCAGAATTCGGCGATACCATTGCTGAAATGGTAGACGGCCTCTCCAAGCTGGAAAAACTCAAATTTGAAGATCATGCCGAGCATCAGGCGGAAAGTTTCCGCAAGCTTATCCTCGCCATGACTAAAGACGTGCGCGTTATCGTCGTCAAACTTGCAGACCGATTGCACAATATGCGCACCCTTGGCTCTATGCGTCCGGAAAAACGCCGCCGCATCGCCAAAGAAACCCTCGAAATCTATGCTCAAATCGCCAACCGCATTGGCCTTAACAATGCTTATCAAGAGCTTCAAGACTTATCGTTCCAAAACCTCCACCCAAGACGCTACGAAACCCTGAAAAAAGCCATGGACAACAGCCGCAAAAATCGCCGCGATGTTGTCGGCAAAGTGTTGCGTGCATTCGGTCAACGTTTGGTCGGTGTCAATATTGAAGCCAAAATCAAAGGCCGCGAGAAAAACTTGTACAGCATCCATCAAAAAATGCTGGCTAAAAAGCTGCGTTTTGCCGAAGTAATGGATATCTACGGCTTTCGGGTCATTGTAAACAATATTCCTGCCTGTTATGCCGCGTTGGGTGCATTGCATAATTTATACCACCCCAAGCCCGGCCGTTTCAAAGACTATATCGCCATTCCGAAAATTAACGGCTACCAAAGTTTGCACACGACTTTGGTCGGCCCTTATGGTTTGCCGATCGAAGTGCAAATCCGTACGCGTGAAATGGATGCAGTGGCTGAGGGCGGTATTGCCGGTCATTGGATTTATAAATCCGGTGAAAACACTCCGGACCAAGCCGTCCTCCATATGAACCGATGGATGAAAAATATTCTTGACCTGCAGGCCAGCAGCTCAAATGCCATCGAGTTTCTGGAGCATGTCAAAGTCGATTTGTTCCCCAACGAAGTCTATATCGTTACCCCGAAAGGCGATATCCTTACCTTGCCTAAGGGTGCAACGCCGATTGACTTTGCCTATGCCGTGCATACCAACATCGGCCATAAAACCGTTGCCGCGCGTATCAATAACGTCATGATGCCGTTGCGTACCAAGCTGAAAACCGGTGATACGGTCGAAATCATTACTTCCGAACATGCCAAGCCTAATGTGGCATGGTTGAATTTTGCCGTTTCCAGCCGTGCGCGCAGTGCCATCCGCCAATACATTAAAAATCTGAATCGTCACGATGCCGTTGTTTTGGGTGAGAACCTGCTGCAAAAAGCTTTATCCAGCCTGTTGCCTAAAGATATCCTGCTTTCAGACGACCTCAAAGAAAAATACCTTGCCGATTTGAATACCAAACAAACTTCGTTTGAAGAGGTCCTCTACAATGTCGGTATGGGGCATACTTTGCCGGTACACGTTGCCATGCACATTGCCGAGTTGGCAGGCCAACATTTTGGCAGTGCGGTCAAACTCAGCCCGATCAAAGTCAACGATCAGGAAACCGGCCGGATTCATTTTGCCGAATGTTGCCATCCGATTCCAGGCGATGCGATCTGCGCCTTATTAGTTAAAGACAAGGGTATGATTATCCACCGTGATACCTGCCAAACTTTGGTTAAAGCCGATCCGGAAGAGCAACTTGATGCGGGCTGGGACAGTTTGCGCAATCAAACGTACCGCACCATCCTTAACGTCAAATCCGAAGATGCGCATGGTTTGTTGGCTTCAATGGCGCAAGCAATTTCCAATTCCGGTGCGGATATCGAATCTGTTGATACGCCGACCAAAGCGCAAGCAGGAACGGAAGGTTTTGTAGAATTTAAATTCACGATTAAAGTCAAAGATTTGGATCAGGTTAATCAGATTATTCATGCAATGCATGCCAATCCGAATATCCGCAAAGTAATCCGAGGATAATCTGTGATCAGCATGATAAGAAAAGGCCGTCTGAAAGTGTGTTCAGACGGCCTTTTGAGTATGTACAAACAAACTCTGTTAGTTTGTTTTGAAGAAAAATAATGCTTCAGGTTGGATTTAACTTAACCAAAAACGGAAAACCAAGAAGAAAACCAAGGCCAAAACGCCGGCCCAAACCAGCAACATGAATCCGGCTACTGCCTGACCCAAGCGGTAAACAGGATTTTTGCGTTCGTCTTCGAGTAGGGGATTAGGTGTATCGTGCGGTTTGTCGGACATGATGAAGCTCTGATTGAATTATTGAATAAAAGCGTAAGGGTACGCCGATAGAAGCAAAGATTCAAGTGGGAATGATTATTGATAGAAGTCTTCGTCTTCATTCCACGCGGTTTTTAAGGCCGTCTGAATGGTGTCGGCACCAAAGCCGCGATAGGCAAGGAAACGCGCTTGTTTTTGTTTTTCTTTAAAATCTTGGGCTTCTTGCTTGAATTTTTTACGCAAGACCGAAATGGCGGTTTGCAACTCGTCCTCCCTGTCGGGTAGGAACTCCCGACAGTCGTCTGCATCGATACCTTGTTGCGCCAAGGCTTGCTTGAGGCGGAGCGTGCCGTAACGGTTGCTCTTACTGTGAATATAGGCTTCTGCGTAACGTTGGTCGGATTGCCAATTCCGTTCGGCAAATTCGTCCAAAACCTTTTCCAATTCTTCTTCGCTTTCAGCGTGCGGAGCCAGTTTGCGTTTCAAGCCGACACGGCTGACTTCCTGACGAGAAAGAATATCCAAGGCGCGGGCGCGTAAGGTTTTGGGAGGTTTCATGGGGATATGGAAGAGGAGGGAGTTTAACTACATTGAATTACATTTCAGACGGCCTGATTAGGTGAAAGCACCGAAAAGGCCGTCTGAAAATAAAGCCGAACTATTCTTCGTCTTTGTTCTTTTGTGGTTGTAGATTTTCGTAGATTTCAGGCAGGGCTCGAATCAACAAATCAGGTTTGGTCGCTTTGTCTTGAGAGAGTAAGGTCATGTCGCCGTAGCCGAATGTTACGCCGACACTGAAGCAACCGGCCGCTTTGGCGGCAATAATGTCATTTTTAGAATCGCCCACCATCAGCATATTGGCAACGTCGATGCCCAAAACTTCGGCCGCATGTTGAAGCGGCAATGGGCTGGGTTTTTTCTCAGTCAGGCTGTCGCCGCCGAGAACCAGGCTGAAATAGTCGTCGAGATTAAGTTGTTTCAGTAACTCAGCAGCCAGAATTTCATTTTTATTGGTAATGACAACCAATGGAATACCCAAGGACTTGAGCAGGCCGAGACCGGCTTCGGTTTCAGGGTAGGGGCGGGTAAAGTCGCTCAAATGCTCGCGATAATATTTCATAAAGAACACAAAGCCTTTTTCCCAGATTTCAGGATCGGCTTCTTTTTCACGATCATGGGTAATGACGCGATGAACCAACTTGCTGATGCCGTCGCCGACATAACTTTCAACCGTTTGGGTGGGCAAAACAGGTAAACCCAAGTGCGCACACATGGCTTGGGCTGCTGCGGCCAAATCGGGAACGGAATCACATAAGGTACCGTCCAAATCAAAGGCAACGGCTTGAACGTGTTCTAAAGCAGCAGTAGTCATTGAGTAGCTTTCTGTCATATTATTTAAGCGCTTATTTTAACATTGTTTGCCTGATTTGCCGATGTTTTGCTGATTCTTTAAAGGGATATTTGTTTAAATTGTTAACAATTTTTGCTGGTGTAAGGCTGTTAGCCTATTTGGAATATGGAAGGGATTTTGTCAACAAAAAGGGTAGTTTGGTAGGCATTAAAAAACAAAGGGTTTGTGTGTTTTTTTGAATGGTTTGATGAGCATTTATACTAGGCCGTCTGAAAATTTTTTGGTCGGCATGCCGATATTTTCAGACGGCCTCAAACTAAATTCATATATAAATGAATGGATTTGCTTTTTATCGACTACATGCTATTACATTTTTTCCTGTTTTTGTATATAGTAACAAGTATGGCTCTCGTCTAATCATGTGTATGAAAAGGAAAAATACATGTCCGCATCTGCTGTTAAAGAAACACTGAATCCGTTTGAAATTGCACAAAAACAAGTGAAAATTGCCTGCGATCGCCTGAATGCCGACCCAGCAGTATTTGAAATCTTGAAAAAGCCGCAACGTGTTTTGGAAGTCAACTTCCCTGTCAAACTCGACAACGGTACAGTAGAAAATTTCACCGGCTACCGTTCACAACACAATAATGCCGTCGGCCCTTACAAAGGCGGCGTGCGCTTCCATCCCAATGTAAATCTGGACGAAGTCAAAGCACTGTCTATTTGGATGACCATCAAATGCTGCGTGGCCGGTATTCCTTACGGCGGCGGTAAAGGCGGTATTACTTTGGATCCGCGTAACTATTCCGAAGCGGAATTGGAACGCATTGCTCGCGCTTATTCCGAAGCCATTTCTCCGCTGATCGGCGAGAAAATCGATATTCCTGCCCCTGATGTGAACACCAACGGCAAAATCATGTCTTGGATGGTTGATGCCTATGAAAACGTGGTGAAACATTCCGCACCGGGCGTATTTACCGGCAAACCGGTTGAGTTTGGCGGCTCCTTGGCGCGTACTGAGGCCACCGGTTACGGCGTAAACTTCGCCGCCGTCCAAGCTTTGGAAAAACTGGGCAAAGACGTGAAGGGTGCTACTTACGCCATTCAAGGTTTCGGTAATGTGGGCTACCACACCGGTTACTATGCACACAAAGCCGGTGCGAAAATCGTTGCCGTATCTACTGTTGACGTTGCCATTTACAACGAAAACGGCTTGGATATGGAAGCAATCATCAAAGAATTCCAAACCAAAGGTTTCATCACCAATGAAGCAGGCTACGGCAAAGAAATCAGCAATGCCGAACTTTTGGCTCTGGATGTGGACGTCCTCGCTCCTTGCGCACTGGAAAACCAACTGACTTCTGAAAATGCCGGTAAAGTCCGCGCGAAAATCGTGGTTGAAGGTGCAAACGGTCCGACTACTCCTGAAGCCGACGTTATCCTGCGTCAAAACGGCGTATTGGTTGTTCCTGATATTTTGGCAAACTGCGGCGGCGTGGTTGTATCCTATTTTGAATGGGTACAAAACCTGCAAGGCTACTACTGGGAGTTTGACGAAGTTCAAGAGAAAGAAACCGTTGTCCTGCGCCGTGCGTTCCGCGATATTTGGAACTTGGCTCAAGAATACGATGTTGACCTGCGTACCGCTTCTTACATGATGAGTATCCGTCGTGTTGAAAAGGCAATGAAACTGCGCGGCTGGTATTAATCGTTTGACCGATAGTTAAGAGTAGGCCGTCTGAAACTTGTTTTCAGACGGCCTTAATGTTTTTGATAAGAGCCTTTACAAATTTTAATCCACCTTGATTCCATTTCAATCAAACTCAGCTATAATCCCCTTTTTTGACCTTTCCGGAAAAGACATAATCATGAACAAAACTTTCAAATTCAGCGCATTGGCTTTGTCTGCTTTGTTGGCACTGACTGCTTGCAACCAAAAAGACACTGCCGCCAAAGATGCTCCTGCTGCTTCTGCAGCTTCAAATGCGACTGCAGATGCTTCCGCCATCGGTTCTACTGCCCAACAAGCCAGCTACGCAATGGGTGTGGACATCGGCCGTTCATTGAAACAAATGAAAGACCAAGGCACAGAAATCGATTTGAAAGTCTTCACCGAAGCCATGGAAGCCATGTTTGAAGGCAAAGAAGTTAAAATGACTGAAGCCCAAGCTCAGGAAGTGATGATGAAGTTCCTGCAAGAGCAACAAGAAAAAGCTACTGCCAAACGTGCTGAAGATGCCAAAGTAAACTTGGAAAAAGGCGAAGCGTTCTTGAAAGAAAACGCGACTAAAGAAGGCGTGAAAACCAGTGCTTCCGGTCTGCAATACAAAATCACCAAAGAAGGCGAAGGTAAAAAACCGACTAAAGACGACATGGTTACCGTTGAATACGAAGGCCGTCTGATTGATGGTACCGTATTTGACAGCAGCAAAGCCAACGGCGGCCCAGTAAGCTTCCCTGTAAGCCAAGTGATTCCAGGTTGGACTGAAGGTATCCAACTCTTGAAAGAAGGCGGCGAAGCAACATTCTACATCCCTGCCAAATTGGCTTACCGCGAAGTGGGTGCCGGTGATAAAATCGGCCCGAACGCTACTTTGGTATTTGACGTGAAACTGGTTAAAGTCGGCGCGCCTGATGCTGCTGCGCAACAACCTGTACAAGTTGACGTACAAAAAGTTCAATAATCCGAATCAAGGCTTACGCCCTTAAACAACGGATAAAAGGCCGTCTGAAAAAATTCCGTTTCAGACGGCCTTTGTTCCAAACAAACAAGGAATTATGATGAAAAATATCGTCATCCTTATTTCCGGACGCGGCAGCAATATGCAGGCGATTGTGAATGCCGATATTCCCAATGCCAACATTGCAGCCGTATTGAGTAACAACGAGACCGCAGCCGGATTAGAATGGGCGGCAGAGCGCGGTATTGCCACCGACAGTTTGAACCATAAAAACTTCGATTCGCGTCTGGCATTTGATCAGGCCATGATGGAGAAAATCGATGCCTATCAGCCAGATTTGGTTGTATTGGCGGGCTTTATGCGCATTTTGACTCCGGAATTTTGCGCGCATTATGAAAACCGCCTGATCAATATCCATCCGTCTATTCTGCCTTCTTTCACCGGTCTGCACACCCACGAACGCGCATTGGAAGCAGGTTGCCGAGTAGCTGGCTGCACCATCCATTTCGTAACGCCCGAGCTGGATTGCGGCCCGATTATTTCACAAGGCATTGTTCCTATTTTGGACGGTGATACTGCTGACGACGTTGCCGCACGCGTGCTGACGGTTGAACACCAGCTTTTCCCGCAAGCCGTTGCCGACTTTGTTGCAGGCCATCTGAAAATCGAAGGCAACCGCGTTTTGAATGCACAACGTAATGCCGCCGGTCAAAGCATGTTGGCTTAATTAAAACACTATACACACAAGGAAAACATCATGAATCCGATTAAAACAACCTTATTGACACTTTCCCTACTTACAGCCTCCATCGGTGCACAAGCCGCTGAATTGCCGCAATCTGCCGTTTTGCAATACTCAGGCAGCTACGGTATTCCTGCGACCATGACCTTCACACGCAGCGGCAACCAATACAAAATCGTCTCTACCATCAAAGTACCGCTTTACAATATCCGCTTTGAATCAGGCGGCAGCATCAACGGCACGACCCTGCATCCGTCTTACTACAAAGATGTACGCGGCGGTAAATTGTATGCCGAGGCCAAATTCTCCGGCGGCAACATCACTTACGGCAAAGCAGGTGATTTGAAAACCGAAAAATCCGGCCCGGCTATGGACTTGTTCACTTTGGCATGGCAACTGGCCGCCAATGACGTGCGCCTGCCGTCAGATTTGAAAATTACCAACGGTAAAAAACTTTATACCGTTGGCAGCATGAACAAAATCGGCAGCGAAAGCTATAAGCTGAACGGCGGTACAACGCCTGTGAGTAAATATCGCGTCCGTCGCGGCGACGATACCGTGACTTACTCGTTTGCTTCCGATATCGACAATATCCCTGCGCAAATCAGTTATACCGATGACGGCAAAACCTACAACTTGAAACTGACTTCCGTCAAAATTAACGGTAAAGTAGTGAAACCGTAATCTTTATTTGCTCAAACAAGAAGGCCGTCTGAAAAGTTTTCAGACGGCCTTTTATTTTTACAGCAACACAATATCGTATTGTTCCTGCGTGTAGGCGGTTTCGACTGCCAGCGAAATCGGTTTGCCGATAAAGTCTATCAACATCGCCAGCGATTGTGATTCTTCGTCTAGGAACAAGTCGATGACATTCGGAGCGGCCAAAATGCGGAAGGCTTGGACATCGTAGCGGCGCGCTTCGCGGACGATTTCGCGTTGGATTTCGTAGCACACGGTTTGCGGCGTTTTCAGACGGCCCCGGCCTTGGCAGGAAGGGCAGGGTTCGCAGAGGATTTGGCTTAAGTTTTCACGCGAGCGTTTACGGGTCAGTTCGACAAGGCCCAGACTGGTAAAGCCGTTGAGGGTGACGCGGGTGCGGTCGAAACTGAGGGCTTTGGCAAGCTCTTGCAGGACGGCTTCGCGGTGGACTTCCTGCGCCATATCGATGAAGTCGATGATGATGATGCCGCCGAGATTGCGCAGGCGAAGTTCGCGGGCGATGGTGTGGCAGGCTTCGAGGTTGGTGCGAAAGATGGTTTCATCAAAATTGCGCGCGCCGACAAAGCCGCCGGTGTTGACATCGATGGTGGTCATGGCTTCGGTGGACTCGATGATGAGGTAGCTGCCGAAGTTGAGGTTGACGCGCGGTTGGAGGGCGCGGGCGATTTCCTGCTCGATGTTGTGGGTTTCAAATAGAGGGCGTTCGCCTTTGAACAGCTCGATTCTGCCCAATGCACCTTGAACGTATTGTTCGGCAAACTGGGTCATGCGGCGGTGGTTTTCAGTCGAGTCGACCAGGATTTTGTGCGTATCGAGGCTGAACATATCGCGCAAAACGCGCAGGCTCAAAGGTAAATCTTGATACAGCAGGGTTTCGGGCGGCTGAATTTTCGCTTGTTTTTGAATGTGTTCCCACACTTTGGTCAGATAGTTGATGTCTGATTGCAGTTGGTCATCGGAGGCGTTTTCAGCGTTGGTGCGAATGATGTAGCCGTGGCAGGCGTTTTCGGGCAGCAGGTTGTTGAGGCGCTCCCTCAGGCTGTTGCGTTCGGCATCGTCTTCAATGCGTTGGGAAATGCCGATGTGGTCTTCTTGCGGAAGATGGACGAGGAAACGGCCGGCCAGTGAGATTTGGGTGGAAAGGCGCGCGCCTTTGGTGTTGATGGGGTCTTTAATGACCTGAACCAAGACAGACTGGCCTTCAAAGAGCATGTGTTCGATGCGTTGGGTTTCGTCCGGATTGCGGCGTTGTTCGAGGACGTCGACGATATGCAGAAACGCGGCGCGCTCCAAGCCGATATCGATGAACGCGCTTTGCATGCCGGGAAGGACGCGTTTGACGACGCCTAAATAAATATTGCCGACCAAGCTATGGCCGCTGTTGCGCTCGATGTGCAGCTCGCAGATATTGTTCTCTTCCAAAACAGCCACACGCGTTTCTTGCGGAGTGATGTTGACGAGGACGGTTTCGAACGGACGCACGGCGTCCTTGGGGATGGGAATTCCTGAAAGCATGGGGATACCTGATTTTGAATAGAAAAACTTTTGCGATGTGTTCTTCTCCAAAAAACAAATGGCAAAAGTCATTCTGCGAAAGCGCTTATCATACTTTAATTATGGTTTTTCCGCATCTGCACAAATGTTTATGGCCAAGAGGCCGTCTGAATGTTTTTTACAACCGTACGGCGGGAACACTTGTAAAATAGCACCTATGCCCATATAGTCATGAACATTGGTATTTTGGAAGAAATCATGCAAACCGTTACTGTTTATACCGGTCCGTATTGTCCGTACTGCACCATGGCGAAAAGGCTGTTGCAGGCGGTGGGTGTGAAAGAAATCAACGAAATCCGCATCGACGGCAATCCGGAAGTTTTTGCCGAAATGCAGCAGCTTTCCGGCCAGCGCAGCGTGCCGCAGATTTTTATCGGCGACACCCATGTCGGTGGCTTTACCGATTTGTACCGCTTGCAGCAGGAAGGCAAGTTGGACGAATTACTGAATCCTTAACCCTTAACTTAGGAAAATAAAATGAGCGAAGAATTGCAACCCGTATTCAGCGTTGAGCGTCTGTATGTAAAAGACTTGTCTTTGGAAGTGCCTCACGCACCACAAATCTTCTTGGAACAAGGCGAGCCTGAAGTGGATATGCGCGTTTCTACCGGCAACACTAAACTGGAAGACGGCTTCTACAGCGTTGACGTTACCGTGACCGTAACTGCCAAACTGAACGAAGAGCGCACCATGTTCTTGAACGAAGTTACCCAAAGCGGCATCTTCCGTCTGGAAAACATTCCTGAAGAAGACGTACAACTGCTGTTGGGCGTTGCTTGTCCAAACATCCTGTTCCCTTACGCACGCGAAGCCATTTCCAACAGCGTAACCCGCGCTGGCTTCCCACCTGTACTGCTTGCTCCGATCAACTTCGAAGCAATCTACCAAGAGCAACAGGGAGCTAACGCTTAATCGCGTTATACCTAAATTAAGGCCGTCTGAAACATTGTGTTCAGACGGCCTTTTTTTATTTGAAAATTAGGACATAAGAAAAATCTATAATAAAAAGTTCATATATTAATGTAATAAGTATATAATGATATTGTTTATCATTACGATAATATTTTTAATTTTTATAGGTTTATATACCATTTAAAATCAATGAATTAGAATTTTATCCAGTAAGTAGATTCTATTAATTAAGGAAATAGTTGTGAAACCTGATTTTCAAATGAAAACAATTTGTTTGTTATTGGTGCTGCCTTGCCAAACTGTTTTTGCAGATACAGGACATCAAGAAGTGGAACATGTAGACATGGATACGGTCAAGGTCAGTGGCAAACGGCAGGCACAAAGTAATACCGAGCGCAGTCAGTCTTATACAATCGGAACGATGGCAACGGCGACTGGCTTGCGTATTTCAGGCAAGGATACACCGCAGTCGGTGAGCGTAATGACGCGTCGGCAGCTAGATGATAAAGCAATATATTCTTTAGAAGATGCAATGAAAAATACTACGGGAATCAACGTGGTTCGCGATTCGGGCCTACAAACTCGTTTTTTGTCTCGTGGTTTCTATGTTGATCAGATTGGTGAAGATGGTATTACCACTAATGTGTCTGGACGTTCGGGCTATACGGCAAAAATCGATGTCTCACCCAGTACAGACCTTGCTGTTTATGATCACATTGAGGTTGTTAGAGGTGCAACCGGTCTTACTCAGTCCAATTCCGAACCGGGTGGAACCATTAATTTAATCCGTAAGCGGCCAACAGCTCTGTTTAAGCATACAGGTGAAATCAGCACTGACCATAGGGGCAGCAAGCGTTTGGCTTTGGATGTATCTGGAAGCTTGAATAATGAACATACGGTACGCGGTAGGCTGGTTGGTGTTCATGAGGACCACCGCTCTTTTAAAGAGGGTGTATGGAACAAGAAAGACATGCTTTATGGCGTGATTGATACGGATTTGAGTGATAACAGTATGCTGACTTTGGGTGGTACTTATCAGAAAAATAAAGATATTCCCGATTTTGCCGGCGTGATTTTACCTTGTGAGGATCAAAAAACTGCGGCCTTTAGCTCCAGTCCTGCCTGTAACAATCCTTTGAAATTGCAACGTAATACTTATTTGGGTGAAACCTCATGGTCACGCCTGAATGCTGATAAATACAATATTTTTTCCGGTTTCAAACATGTCTTTGACAATGGATGGCAACTCAATGCCGAAATTTCTTATACGCATAATGATTCAGATGCCAAAGTCGGACAATTTTTTCTGAAAAACGAACACGCGGCAGGTATTTCAGCATCTGCGGCAACGGGTTTCCTAACTGAAAAGGGAGAGGTTATCCCTTTTGAGCCTAAAGACAAGGCGTTGGCAAAATTAAAAGAATATCGTGATGGCGTCACTAAAACATATGAAGAGAAAAAAGCAGATTACGTTGCCCATCATTTCGATGCATCTGCTTTTGAACAATATCGCTCTCAAAGGGCGGCAGCACGTCGGGCAGGTTTTGATCAATGTATGCAGGACATTGGTTTGGATTTCCTGTGCAACGACTGGCAGGATCCGGGTGTAGAAGTAGATAAAAAAGAGTTTGTTGATAAGGAGCTTGCAAAGCAAGGCATTATTAACAATGCAGCAGGCCTGTTTCCCAACCGTCTATACGACTCAGCATACAATCTTCGCCACACATACAACCGCCGTTACAACTTCATGCCGTTGCACTATACCAAACACGATGTGCAATGGGGCTTTAAGCTGGATCTGACAGGTAACTACCGCCTGCTTGGACGTGAACATGATTTCTTTGTCGGCTATGCGTATAACAATGAAAAAATCCGTTCTGCTTATACAGAAATATATCAAAACCGTTATTTTGTCCGTCCTCAAGGTTATGCAGGTGCAGGCAGTTGTGGCATTCATCCCGATGGTCCGGAGCGTAATCCTTTAGAAAAAGGCATTGTCGAACCAGATTGGCATATTTATAACGAAAAAGGTAATAACAAAATCTATGTGCCGGAATGCAGTGGCGCGCATGTGACCAAATATACTCCCCGTTTGGATGCGGAGGGCAAGCCTGTCTGGACAGTCAACGACAATGGTGAGCGCGTAATGGTGCAAGATCCTGTTTACGAATTGGATGCAAATGGAAACAAAATACAGGAGCGGGATGAAGAGGGAAATTTGAAATGGGCAAACCAATATCTGAAAACGCCGCTGTGGAAAACTGTTCAGGTTGCAGATGATCATGTTCCGGCGTTATACAATTATTCGAAATATCTTAACACGAATAAAACACATTCTTTGACTTTCAGTACCCGCTTTAATGCAACCAACCGTCTGCATCTCTTGGGTGGTATGCACTATACGCGCTATGAAACCACACAAGCCAAAGAAATGCCTGTACGCTACGGCCAGCCTGCTACGGCATTTCAAACTGAGAGTAGTAACAAAATCGACAAAGAACACTACACCTCAAAAATGCAAAGTCATCGGTTTACGCCATATGCAGGCATTACCTACGACCTGACACCGCAACAAAGCTTGTATGCCAGCTATACTAAGATTTTTAAACAACAGGATAACGTTGATGTAACCAGCAAATCCGTTCTTCCACCACTCATCGGGACTAACTATGAAATAGGTTGGAAAGGGTCGTTCTTGCAAGGCCGTCTGAATGCTTCGCTTGCCTTATTTGTTTTACAGCAGAAAAACCGAACCGTTGTCGATTTCGGATTTGTTCCCGATACTAGTCGTAACGGAGGTTCATTCCAAACCATCGCTAAACCTGTGGGTAAGGTTAAGAGCAGCGGCGCAGAACTTGAATTGGCTGGCGAATTGTCGGAAAACTGGCGTATTTTTGTTGGCTACACATATAACAAAAGTAAGTATAAAAATGCTGCAGAAGTCAATGCGGAGCGGTTGGAGAAAAACACGACTGCCGATCCGTATAACTTCAGTAACTTCACGCCGGTACATATGTTCCGCCTCGGTACAAGCTACCGCTTGCCTCAAACTAAATTGACCTTGGGTGGCGGAATATCCGCGCAAAGTCGCACAAGTAGCCTTTACAATATTCGTCAAGGAGGCTACGGACTTATAGATGGCTTTGTTCAATATGACTTTCACAAACACGGCAGAATCAGCCTGATAGGAACGAACCTGGCTGACAGGACGTATTTTGAAAATAACTACAACCGTACGCGAGGTCAAAACAATTTCTATGGCGAACCGCGGACAGTTAAACTGAAATTGGATTGGCATTTCTAGAGAGAATGGATAATGATTGGGTATGTAAACATTATTGGCTAAATTCATAAAAGTATGGGTTGAATATCCTTCTTTTTTGAAAGCTGTTTCCTAACAATGGCTGAAGTTGATTCGATAGCCGGCGTATTTTCAAATATTAATTCGTTTCAAGTATTCAGCTTTGAAGGCCGTCTGAAACATTGCGTTCAGACGGCCTTTTTGTTTTCGGATAAAATACAGCAAACTTTCAATCAGCTGCCTTTTAAGATGACACCCGAAACCCAAAAACAGCTCAAAATCACCGATGTTTCCGCCAAGAAACTCGACAAACTCAACCTCCATACCGCATGGGATTTGGTGTTGCACCTGCCGTTGCGTTATGAGGACGAGACGCACATTATGCCGATTAAGGATGCACCGATCGGGGTGCCGTGTCAGGTCGAGGGCGAAGTCATTCATCAGGAAGTGACATTTAAACCGCGCAAGCAGCTGATTGTCCAAATCGCCGATGGTTCCGGCAGCGTTCTTTTTCTGCGCTTCATCCACTTTTATGCCAGCAACCAGAAACAGATGGCGGTCGGCAAACGCATCCGCGCCGTGGGCGAAATCAAACACGGGTTTCATGGCGACGAGATGATTCACCCTAAAATCCGTGATGCCGAGAGCAGTGGTTTGGCGGAAAGCCTTACGCCGATTTATCCGACCGTAAACGGTTTAAATCAACCCACTTTGCGCCGTATTATTCAGACGGCGTTGGATGTTACGCCGCTGCACGACACGCTGTCCGATGCCTTATTGGGTCGTCTGAAACTGCCACACCTCGCCGAAAGCCTGCGCCTTTTGCATTCGCCGCCGCCGAGCTTCACCATCCACCAGCTTTCCGACGGCGCGCTTCCTGCATGGCAGCGGCTCAAATTCGACGAACTTTTGGCGCAACAGCTTTCCATGCGCTTGGCGCGGCAGAAGCGCGTCAGCGGCACGGCGGCGGCATTGGGCGGCGACGGCACGTTGACCCAAGCCCTGCGCCACGCTTTGCCGTTTGCCCTGACCGATGCACAAGAAAAAGTCGTATCCGAAATTTGCCGCGATATGGCGCAAACCCACCCCATGCACCGCCTGTTACAAGGCGATGTCGGTAGCGGCAAAACCATTGTGGCTGCTTTGTCTGCTTTGACAGCTATCGAATCTGGTGCGCAGGTGGCTGTAATGGCGCCGACCGAAATCCTTGCCGAACAGCACTTCATCAAGTTCAAACAATGGCTTGAGCCGTTAGGGCTTGAAGTTGTTTGGCTCTCCGGCAGCCAGCGCAAAAAAGCCAAAGATGAGGCCAAAGCCAAACTGGCCGACGGCACAGTCAAAATCGCCGTCGGCACGCACGCCCTGTTTTCAGACGACGTCGAGTTCCAAAATCTGGGCTTGGTGATTGTGGACGAACAACACCGGTTCGGCGTTGCCCAACGTCTCGCCCTCAAAAACAAAGGGCGCGACGTCCACCAGTTGATGATGTCCGCCACCCCCATCCCGCGCACGCTCGCCATGAGTTTCTTCGCCGACTTGGACGTATCCGTCATCGACGAATTACCGCCCGGGCGCACCCCGATTAAAACCCGCCTCGTCAACAACGTCCGCCGCGCCGAAGTCGAAGGCTTCGTCCTCAACATCTGTCGCAAAGGGCAGCAGGCATACTGGGTCTGTCCTCTGATTGAAGAAAGCGAAACCCTGCAACTGCAAACCGCCACCGAAACCCTCGAGCAGCTTCAGGCGGCCTTACCCGAACTAAGCATCGGCTTGGTACACGGGCGCATGAAAGCCACCGAAAAAGCCGAAGTCATGGCGGAATTTGCCGCAGGCCGTCTGAACGTCTTGGTCGCCACCACCGTCATCGAAGTCGGCGTAGATGTGCCCAACGCCGCCCTGATGGTGATCGAACACGCCGAGCGCATGGGCTTGGCGCAGCTTCACCAATTACGCGGGCGGGTAGGGCGTGGCGCGGCAGAAAGCGTGTGCGTCCTCCTGTTTGCCGAACCTTTGAGCGAACTTGCCAAAGCGCGGTTGAAAGTCATCTACGAACACACCGACGGCTTTGAAATCGCCCGACAAGACCTCAACATCCGTGGCCCCGGCGAATTTCTCGGCGCGCGGCAAAGCGGTGTTCCCATGCTGCGCTTTGCCAACCTTGAAGAAGACTTACACCTCTTGGAACAAGCGCGCGAAATCGCCCCTTTGCTGATTGAACAAAACCCTGAAATCGTCGAAGCGCATTTGGCAAGATGGCTTTCCAGTAGGGAAGGTTATTTGGGCGTATAAAATTTGTTTGAAAAGAAAAAGGCCGTCTGAAATCTTTCAGACGGCCTTTTGATTTGGCTGGATAGGGGTTTAGAAACCTTGCGCCAACATGGCATCGGCAACTTTGACGAAACCGGCAATGTTCGCACCATTGACGTAGTTCACTTTGTCGCCGACTTTGCCGTATTTCAGGCAGGATTCGTGGATGTTGTGCATGATGTCAAACAGGCGGCTGTCCACTTCTTCGCGTGTCCAAGACAGACGGATGGCGTTTTGACTCATTTCCAAACCTGAAGTCGCTACGCCGCCGGCGTTGGAGGCTTTGCCCGGAGCGTAGAGGATGCCGGCTTTGACGAATTGTTCGACTGCGCCCAAAGTTGACGGCATGTTCGCACCTTCGGCAACCACATAGCAACCGTTTGCCAGCAGGATTTTGGCAGCGTCTGCATCCAATTCATTTTGGGTGGCGCAAGGCAGGGCGACTTCGGCTGCGATATTCCACGGTTTTTGGTTTTCAAAGTATTGCAGGCCTTGTTCTTTGGCGTAAGTGGCGACGCGTTCGCGGCGTACTTCTTTCAGCTCGATCAAAGCGGCCAGTTGCGCTTCGGTCATACCGCTGTCAGGGAAGAGGACAAAGCCGTTGGAGTCGGAAACGGTCAATACTTTTGCACCCAGTTGGATGGCTTTTTCGGCAGCGTATTGCGCCACGTTGCCGGAGCCGGAAATTAACACGCGTTTGCCTTCGATGCTGTCGTTGCGGGTTTCCAACATGGCTTGGGCAAAATACACGCAGCCGTAGCCGGTGGCTTCAGGGCGAATCAGGCTGCCGCCCCATTCGAGACCTTTGCCGGTCAGGACGGAAGCAAATTCGTTGCGGATTTTTTTGTATTGGCCGAACAGATAGCCGATTTCGCGGCCGCCTACGCCGATGTCGCCGGCAGGAACGTCGGTGTCGGCGCCGATGTGGCGGTAGAGTTCGGTCATAAAGGCTTGGCAGAAACGCATTACTTCGGCATCTGATTTGCCTTTAGGATCAAAGTCGGAACCGCCCTTGCCGCCGCCCATAGGCAGGGTGGTCAACGCATTTTTGAACACTTGTTCAAAGGCGAGGAATTTCAACACGCCCAAATCGACGGTCGGGTGGAAACGTAAACCGCCTTTGTAAGGGCCGATGGCGGAACTCATTTGAATGCGGTAGCCGCGGTTGACTTGAACTTGGCCTTTGTCGTCCATCCAAGTGACGCGGAACATAATCACGCGCTCCGGTTCAACAATACGCTCAAGCAGGCTTTGTTGGGTGTATTTCGGGTTTTTCGCCAAAAACGGGTCGAGGCTCATGAACACTTCTTCAACAGCTTGGTGGAAGGGTTCTTGGTTGGGGTTGCGTTGTTTAAGATTGGTAAACAGGGTGTTCAGGTCAGTCATTTTTCAACTCCTATTGAGTGAGATGTTTCAATATTTATGTTTTGAAATATAGCTGTAAAAATTTTACTTGCCAAGGAAAATTTTGCCTAGATTGTTGACATTATTTTTTTACCAATTTGTAAAAATGGAATTATATTTCAAATTTAATTAAAAATATTTAAATATATTTTCTTAAATATATTTTCTTAAAAATAAAATGCTTAGTAATTAAACTAGAAAATGTTGAAAATTTTTTTGTAAAAATTTAATTAAGCTCAAAAATTTGTGTAAATTAGCGCTAAATTGTCAACATTGTTAATGAGTGTACTACGCGAATATGGGGAAGATTGCCCCATTGAAGACAGAGAGGCAGGCCGTCTGAAAATTCGGTACAATACGCATCAAACTCCCACAACACATACATTAAGGAAACCCATGAAAGCCTATCACGACCTTATGCGCCATGTTCTCGACAATGGTATCGACAAATCCGACCGTACCGGCACCGGCACGCGTTCTGTATTCGGCTACCAAATGCGTTTTGATTTGAGTGAAGGCTTTCCGCTATTGACCACCAAAAAACTGCATCTGCGCTCGATTATTCATGAGCTGCTTTGGTTTCTTAAAGGCGATACCAACATCAAATACCTGAAAGACAACAACGTTTCCATTTGGGACGAATGGGCGGACGAAAACGGCGATTTAGGCCCGGTTTACGGCTACCAATGGCGCAGCTGGCCCGCGCCCGACGGCCGCCATATCGACCAAATTGCCAATGTGGTGGAACAAATCAAAAAAAATCCCGACTCGCGCCGTCTGATTGTATCGGCATGGAATCCGGCTTTGGTCGATGAAATGGCTTTGCCGCCTTGCCACGCTCTGTTTCAGTTTTACGTTGCCAACGGCAAACTGTCTTGCCAGCTTTACCAACGCAGCGCCGATATTTTCCTTGGCGTACCGTTCAACATCGCCAGCTACGCATTGTTGACCATGATGATGGCACAAGTGTGCGGCCTGGAAGCCGGTGAGTTTATCCATACGTTTGGCGATGCGCATTTGTATAGCAACCATATCGAGCAGGCCCAACTGCAATTAAGCCGCGATTTCCGAAAACTGCCGACCATGAAAATCAACCCTGAAGTCAAAGACTTGTTTGCCTTCAAATTTGAAGACTTTGAATTGGAAGGCTACGATCCGCATCCGCACATCAAAGCAGCCGTATCGGTGTAATTCAAGTTAAAAAACAAAAGGCCGTCTGAAAATTCAGACGGCCTTTTGTTTAGGCAGGTTTATTGACGTTTCGCGCCATAGCCACCGATTAAGTGTTCGGTTGCATCTTTGTTTTTCAAGCCGTAAGTGCCGCCAATTTCTGCAGCATTGGGGCCGTAGAATTTGCCGTTCAGGTTGCCGCTTAATTTGTCATCAGCCGTGCTGACTTTACCGGAGAAGAGGTTGCCGTCTTTCCAGCTTGCCGTACCTTTGAAATCGTAGTTTTTATCTGCTTGGGATACGCGCTTACCATTTTCCAAAGTATGGAAGTGTGAGTTTGACGTTTCAAAACGGACACCTTTGAGGCCGAAATCAACGATAGCCATGACATTGGAAGTCAACTGACGATTGTTCTTGTCGGTAACCACATAGGCAGTGGAAATACCTTTGTAGGTGGCTGTACCTTTTGCAGGCAGGGTAGTGAAGACAGTCTCATCACCCAAGCTTTGGTAGCCTTGGTATACATGTCCTTTAGGGTCGGTGTAATGCGCGAAGGTTTGATATGTCCAGCCGGCTGCGGAAGGATCATGCAACACAATTTTGGTGCCGTCATCAAAGTTGATGACATAGACACCGTCGAATTGTTTGTCGAATACCAAGCCATCTTGGTCTGGACGGAAATAGGCTAGATTATTGCTAACATTCTCATTAATTTCTGCTAGTTTAGCTCGATTTTCAAGATTTTTAGCGTGTGAAGTCTTTAATTCTTCAATCTTTGTTTTGATCTCCGTTACTTTTTTATTGTTAACTGGACCTGCTTCTGGATTTTCTTCTTTTTCAAGCTTTTCTTCTTCAGCCTTTAATTTTTTATAATCTTCAGCAATTTTGTCATCCAAAGTTGATTTGCCGTATGCGAATTCGGTATTTTTCTCTTTGCCCGTTTGTTCGCTGACATCAGTTTGAGTATTGCCTTTTGAATATACTTTGGCAATAACAGAAGCGTAGCTTGTCCATGTAGGTTGGGTTGCGTTGCCATCAGTGGTCTTGTTAAATAACACAACGCCGTCCATTTTGACTTCATCATTGCTGTTAAAGTCAATAGAACTAATCAGGCCATTTTGGTTGCGGTCTTGATTGTCCGTTTGGAACATTTTGTCGGTGGCATCTCTGCGGATTTGTACGTTAGGGTTGGATTGCTGTGCACCTTTGGAGGAGATGAAATGTGTGTGCAAAGGCTGGGTTACGTTGGCCGGATCGATTGGAGCTTCATCGGTCAGTTCGGCAAGGTTGTCGGCGCTGTTGGTGAGCGTAGTAGACGGCGCTTTCGGAGTGTTGGCATTGCTGTTGTTGGCAGGATTGCCATTATTGCCAGCAGAGTTGCCGTTATTATTGGTAGGAGTCGCGCCGGTGCTTAAAGCAGATGATCCTCCGCCTCCGCCCCCACCGCATGCGGACAAGATGGCTGCGCTGATGGCTGTAAAAACGATGGTTTTAAGTTTGGTTTGGATGTTTGACATGAGATTCCCTGTATAGTTATTCGCTTGATAAAAAGGTCGGAGAGATCGTTTATCTGATTTTTAAACCTTTAATACCTGATAATAACCATAAATCATAAAAAAATAAACAGTTTGTTTGCATTTCTGTACAAAAATTAATCAAAGGGAAGGTGGTTGTGTGGATATTTTCTTAGTTAATTGTTTTATATGAATTTATTTTGAATATTTTAGTGAGTTCTATAGCTAGTCTGTTTCTTTTTAACAAACTTTTCAGACGGCCTTTTGAAGATAAAAAAGCAGTCGGACTTTCTGGATGCTTTTCTCTCAACGGATAAGCGTATTTCCGTTAAAATACGCCTTCTTTTCCGATTCGAAACATTGCCATGCGCCTGACCCATATCAAACTCTCCGGCTTCAAATCTTTTACCGACCCGACCACGATTCATGTGCCGGGACAGCTTGTTGCGGTTATCGGGCCGAACGGCTGCGGCAAGTCGAATGTGATTGACGCGGTGCGCTGGGTGTTGGGCGAGGCTTCGGCGAAGCAGCTTCGCGGCGAGAGTATGCAGGACGTGATTTTTAACGGTGCGGCAACGCGCCGTCCTGCGCCGAGGGCTTCGGTGGAGCTGGTGTTTGACAACAGCAACCACAGTTTGCAAGGCGCGTGGGGGCAGTATGCCGAGGTGAGCATCAAGCGGCAGCTGACGCGTCAGGGCGAATCGACTTATTTCATCAACAATCAGACTGTGCGCCGCCGAGACATTACCGATTTGTTTTTAGGTACGGGCGTAGGTGCGCGCGGTTATGCCGTTATCGAGCAGGGGATGATTTCGCGCATCATCGAAGCGCGGCCGGAGGAGTTGCGCGCCTATATAGAAGAGGCGGCGGGCGTGTCCAAATATAAGGAACGCCGCAAGGAGACGGAAGGCCGTCTGAAAGACACGCGCGAGCATTTGCAGCGTTTGGGCGATTTGCAGACCGAATTGGCGCGTCAGGTGGAAAAGCTGGAGAAACAGGCGGAAACCGCCGAACGCTACAAATCCTTGACCGCGCAGTTGAACCGCCAGCAGGATTTGCTCGATTACGCCCAATGGCAGCAATCGCTTGCCGCCGCCGACAAGGCGACCGCGCAACATCAGTCTTTGCAGGCGCAGCAGGACGAAACCGCCGCGCAGGTTCAGGCGTTAAACGACGAAGTACACGCCTTGCAGACTGCCGAACAGTCGCAGCAACAGGCGGTACATGAACTGAGCAACAAACGCGGCGTGTTGCGCGAGCAGATTGCCCGTTTGGAAGAACAAATCCGCCATCAGCAAAACCTGCATCAACGCATCGAACGCGACAAGCAGGCGGCGCAGGCGCAGATGCAGCGCATCCATCAGGAGCAGCAGAAAATCCGCGTGCAGCTTGAAGAAAACGAGTTGCAGGCGGAGGAAAAGCAAACCGAATTGGCGGAATGGGCGATGCAGGTTGCCGAACACGAAGAGCGTCTGCCCGAATTGGAAGAAGCCCAAGCCACGCTCAACGCCGCCTTTCAAACCCAGCAGGACGAGGCAAACCGCATCCGCCGCGAACTGGCGTTGAAGCAGCAGCAGCTTGCCCATGCCGAACAAACCGTTGCCAAGCACGAAGAGCGCAAAGGTCGTCTGAAACAGGAAAACCAAGCCTTGAACCTGCCCGACGAAGCCGAAACCGCCGCCGCGCAGGAGGCTGCCGCCTTGTTGCAAAGCCAGCAAGAGCATTACGAAGAACAAATCATCGCCGCCGAAGATGCCTTACACGCCGCCCGCGAGGCGTTTCAGACGGCCTCAAACCGCTTCCAAAGCCTGAAGCAGCAACACATCACTTTGCAGGCGCAGCAGCAGGCGTTGTCGCAAATCCTGTCGCAACAGCAGGAAGCCGCCGACTTCTGGCAGGCAACCGACCACGCCGCCGCGCCGCAGCTGTGGCAACACATCACTGCCCCCGCCGAGTGGCAGCACGCCTTGTCCGTCATCCTTGCCGAACGCCTGCACGCCCGCGCCGTGCCGCACGGCTTCGTTCCGCCCGCGCCGTTGCCGCAGGGGCAGGCGGCATGGCTTTCAGACGACCTCTCCGGCGGCATCAAAAAATCCCTGCCCGTACAGGCATTGTTGAACCAAATCCAAGCGCAGCCGCCGTTTCAGACGGCGTTGCACCACTGGCTTGACGGCGTATTGTGCGCGCCCGATTTGAGCTACGCCCTCGCGCATCAAAGCGATTTGGGCGCACACCACATCTGGCTCACGCCCGAAGGCCATCAGGTTGATAAAGTCAGCGTCCTGCTCTATGCCAAACCCGCACAGGAAAGTCTGATTGCCCAAAAAGCGCGTCTCGACGGCATCGCGTCCGAACTGGAAAACCTCGCCCCCAAACTTTCCGTCGCCGAAGCCGCGTTCAAACAGGCGGAGGCTGCCGTGCGCTCGTCCGAAGTGCAGCACAAAAACCTGATGCAGCAGCAACAGCAGCACACGCGCCAATACAGCCAAGCGCAGCAACGCGCTGCCGAACTTCTGGCGCGCACCAACCAAGGGCAAATCCGCCGCGAACACATCGAGCGCGAACTGGCGCAGTTGGCGGAAGAGCAGACCGTGTTGCAACACACGTCCGACGGGCTTTCAGACGACATCGCTACTTTGCAGGAAGCCGCCGCCGAACTCGAACACCAACAGCAAACCACCGCGCACAGCCGCCAAGAGCAGCAAGGCCGTCTGAAACAGGCGCAGCTTGCCCTGTTGGAAGCCAACCGCCAATACGGGCTTGCCGAAGTCGCCGTCCACAAGCTCAACCAGCAAAAACAAAACTACCAACAGCAAATCGCCCGACTCGAACAGCAAACCCTAGACTGGCAGGAACGCCAGCAAGAGCTTGCCCTCGCCTATGAAACCGAGTTCCAAAACGACGAGCAGCACATCAAGCTCGACGAGCTGACCGAAGCCGTACACACGCTGGACGAAGAATACATCGCCGTGCAGGACAAACTCGCGCAGATTCAGGAGCAGGGCAGGGAGCAATACGCCCGCGTACAAAGCCTGCAAACCAAGCTGCCGCAGCTTCAGGCAGCCACCCAAACCGCCCTGTTGCAGCAGCAGGAAGCCCTGATCAACGCCAAACGCTACCATCAAAACCTGACCGAACGCGCCGCCGATTTGGACGCGCTCGAAGCGTTGGCGAAAGAATCGCCGAAAGTATTGAACAGCAGCATCGGCAGCCTCACCCAGCAAATCGAAGCCCTCGGCGCCGTCAACCTCGCCGCCCTGCAAGAACTCGAAGAAGCGCGCGAACGCGACGGCTACTACCGCAGCCAAAGCGAAGACGTGCAGGCCGCCATCACCCTTTTGGAAGAAGCCATCGCCCAAATCGACGACAAAACCAAAGAGCGTTTCAAAGAAACCTTCGATGCCGTCAACGGCAAAGTCCAAACCTTCTTCCCGACCCTGTTCGGCGGTGGCGAAGCCACCCTCAAAATGATAGGCGACGACCTCCTGACTGCCGGCGTGTCCATCATGGCGCGCCCGCCCGGCAAGAAAAACAGTACCATCCACCTCCTTTCCGGCGGCGAAAAAGCCCTCACCGCCATGAGCCTCGTGTTCGCCCTGTTCAGCCTCAACCCCGCCCCTTTCTGCCTTCTGGACGAAGTCGATGCCCCGCTGGACGACGCCAACACCTCGCGTTTCTGCAACTTGGTCAAAGAAATGTCGGCGCAAACCCAGTTCCTCTACATCTCCCACAACCGCCTGACCATGGAAATGGCAGAGCAGCTCGTCGGCGTAACCATGCAGGAAAAAGGCGTCTCGCGCGTCGTCGCCGTGGACATCAAACAGGCGTTGGAAATGGCGGAGCCGAATTGAGGTAAGAACAAAGGCCGTCTGAAAGAATGAGGAAGAAATCTATAATTTCATCTTCCCATTTTTTCAGACGGCCTTTTTGTATTGGATACAGCGTTATTGTTTTGACGTATCATCTTTGGCTCGTTGAGGCTGCCCCGAGCGTTGGTTGCTGCGGTTGACGGCATCACGCCATGCTTTGCGTTCGGCTTCGATTTTGGCGGCTACTTCGTGAACCATGGTTTCTTGTTTTTTGACGACCGGCTCTTCCGGTGTGTTGTCGGAAAAGTGGAGGCCGCACCACAAGGCGGCGAAAATGCTGCAGACGAAGATAACGGCAATCAGGCCGACGATGGCCTGTTTGCCGGCGAGGGGTTTTTCGGGGGGAGGGACGAGGACATCGAAGCAGTCGGCGCAATCGAGGGCGAAGCAGACGTTTTCGGCTTCTTTGCGACCGCGTCGGCCTTCTGTGATGTTGAAGGAGATGTGTTGCCCTTCGGCTGGAAGGCGGGTAAGGGTGGTAAAGGCGGCAAGCGCAAGAAAGATTTCTTGGCCTGTGTCTTCTATGGTAGCGGCTCCGAAGCCGCGCTTGCTGTTCCAGCGAGTAATCGTTCCGTAATAGCGCATAATGTATGTGGGGATATTATTATAGGTAACAGTTTTTCCTTGGACTGATTTTAAATCAAAAAGTTTAGTTATTGTCTTAATTTTACACTAGATTTGTCTTGTTGGAAGCGGCCAGGCCGTCTGAAATCCTTCAGACGGCCTGTATGGTTTACGCTTACTTATTAAGCACTTTTTGGAAGGTGTCGATCAGGTGTTGCGCAATGGCACGGCTGCCGAATTGTTGCAGGCAATCTTGGCGCAAACGGACGGGATCGTATTGTGCGTGGTTTTCGTAGAGGGTGAGCAATGCTTTGGTCAGCTCCGGTATGTTTTCGATTGGCACCAGCAGGCCGTTGTCGGAAGTAACAATGGACTCGGGGCCGCCGCAGCGTGTGGCGATGACGGGCAAACCTTGCGACAGTGCTTCGATATAGACGACGCCGAAGGTTTCGGTACGGCTGGCGAGGACGAATGCGTTGCTGTGGCGCATAAGGTCTAGGGTTTGGTCGGTGGTTAATGCGCCGGTAAAGGTAACGGCGTGATTGATGCCCAAGTCGCTTGCCAGTTGTTTCAGACGGCCTTCTTCTGCGCCGCCGCCGCCGATTTTGAGTTTGAGCTGCGGATAGGTTTTGAGTGCTTCGGCAAAAGCAGGCAGGAGCAGGTCGTGGCCTTTGAGGTGGCGCAGGTGGGAGACGCTGCAGAAGGTGAAGTCTTGATTGTTTTTTTCGGGGAACTCGAAATCCTGTTCAAAATTGCCGCCCAGCATATTGGGCAGGTATTGCCAGTCTGTACCGGCGTAGGTTTTTTCGAGAATGCGGCAGAAATCACGGCTGACGGCAAACCGGGCCGCGCTGTGGCGCACGGCTTCGTGCATGGACGGCCATTGGTTTTTGCGGACAAGGCCGCGTGAAATGGCGCTGCTGTGTTCGGTAATCACATAGGGAATGCCGTATTTTTTGAAGATAGCGCAGGCCAAAATGGCGGCGTAGTTGACGCAATGGGCGTGAATTACGTCGGGTTTGCCGTTGTCTGTGATATAGGCTTCAAAAGCTTTCATGCCTGCATTGACCCAGCGGATGCGGTCGATGTCGACAACCGGGCAGCGCGGGAAGAAATACATGCTGTCGTAGGCGTAAGTGTTGAGTCCGCCTTGCTGATGGCGGCGCAGGCCGTAGAAGCGCGAGAAGATGGTTTTCGGCTGACTTCTCAAGTAGCGGAACATGGGTACGACCATGCCGATTTTCATGCCTTCACGTTGCAGGGCTTGGGCTTGGAGACGGAAAAAGATTCCGTCCACGTCAGTTTCGGAAGAAGGATACCAAGAGGGGATAACGACAATATGCATGATGTGTTTTTTATGGAAGTAGATAACGGCGAGGCCGTCTGAAAAGAAAAGATATCTTTCAGACGGCCTTTTGTATATTTAGTTCAATCAGTTGCCGGCAACCGTCATTTTAGAAACCAAGATGGAGCCGATTTGGTTGGACGAGCGGCGTAATGCGTCGTCAGCCACGCCGGTGATGTCGCGGTACATATCCTGCAAACGTCCGGCAATGGTGATTTCCTGAACCGGATAGGCAATAACGCCGTTTTCCACCCAAAAACCGGCCGCGCCGCGCGAGTAGTCGCCGGTAATGCCGTTGACGCCTTGTCCCATCAATTCGGTAACCAGCAAACCTGTCCCCATTTCTTTCAACAGGTCGGCCTGCATGGCGTGGGTGTGGTTCAGATACAGATTGTGCGCGCCACCGGCGTTGCCCGTTGTCTGCATGCCGAGCTTTTTCGCGCTGTAACTGCTGAGGAAATAGCCCTCGACGACGCCGTCTTTCACCACAAAACGAGGCTGCGTGGCGACGCCTTCGGCATCGAAATAAGTGCTGCGGAACGAGCGCAGGATATGCGGTTCTTCACGCAGACTCAGAAATTCGGGCAGCACTTGTTTGCCGATGCTGTCAATCAGGAAGCTGCTTTGACGGTAGAGCGCGCCGCCGCTGAGTGCGCCGATAAGGTGGCCGATTAAACCGACGGCGACAGTGGTGTCAAACAGTACGGGATAGCTGCCGGTCGGAACGCTGCGGCTGTTCAGACGGCGTAAAGTCCGTTCGGCTGCGGTTTCGCCGATGAGTTCGGGCGCGTCCATGTCTTCGTGACGGCAGGAAGAATCATACCAATAGTCGCGCTGCATGCCGTGTTCGTCGCTGGCGACCACGCTGCAAGAAATGCTGTGGTGCGTGCTTTGCTGGTGTGCGGCAAAGCCGTGGGTGTTGCCGTAGACGTATTGGTAATGGCCGGTATGAACCGATGCGCCTTCGGAATTTTCAATGCGTTTGTCCGTTGACAGAGCGGCCTGTTCGCATTGCTTGGCCAAATCGATGGCGGATTCGGTACTCAAATCCCATTCGTGGTAGCGGTCGAGGTCGCCGATATAGGTTGCCATCAAGGCAGCGTCGGCAAGGCCGGCGCAATCGTCTTCGGCGGTATAGCGTGCAATATCGATGGCGGCTTTGACCGTATCTTGCAGGGCGCGTTCGGAGAAGTCGGCAGTGCTGGCTCGGCCTTTGCGTTGGCCGACATAGACCGTAATGTCTAAAGATTTGTCTTGTTGGAACTCGATTTGTTCGATTTCGCCCAAGCGTACGCTGACGCTTTGACCGAGCGACTCGCTGAAATCGGCTTCGGCCGAGGTGGCGCCGGATTGTTTGGCCAAATCCAGCGTGTGTCCGCACAAGCGCAACAGCTCGTCCGGTGTGTGGTTAAACAGCATAAAAAGGTTTCCTGACAGGGTTTTGCGGCATTTTAACCGTTTCAGACGGCCTCTGCAAAAATCGCACGGAAAGGCCGTCTGAAAACTGATAAAATAGGCAGATTCAGAAAATCAGGGAAACACAATGTTTGAACAAGAAGACGAATGGGTCAGCAAAACCCAAATGAAAAAGCAAATGAACGATTTGCAGGCTTTGGGTATGGAATTGACCAAGCTCTCCAGCGATACGCTGAAAAAAATCGGCTTGGACGAAGAGCTGTTCGAGGCCATTGCCACCTATAAAAAAATCACTTCCAACAGCGCGCTCAAACGCCAAGCCCAATTTATCGGCCGCCTGATGCGTGATACCGACCCTGTGCCCATCGAAGCCTATTTGGCCAAACTGCGCGGTGACAATACGGCACACAATGCCTTTTTGCAACGCGTCGAGCAGGCGCGTACCCGACTGTTGGCAGACGATGGCGCGATTACCCAATTTATGGCCGATTTTCCGCAAGCCGACGCCGGCAAATTACGCACCTTGATCCGCAACACTAAAAAAGAGCAGGAACAAAACAAACCGCCGAAAAACTTCCGCGCGCTGTTCCAAGAAATTAAAGCAGTGATGGAGGCCGGTCAATCCGACGCTTCAGAAGAAGGGCAGGATTGGGAGGAATAAACCCTTAAGGCCGTCTGAAAACGGATTGCGGTTTTCAGACGGCCTGTATCGTAATGCCGAAGGAGGATGACCATGAAATTTCGCCACTTTGTACCTGCCTTGTTAATCAGTGCACTAACCCTGAATGGTTGTACTGTCTTTCTTTGGGGAGAGAACAACCCGTTCCATAAAACCACAACCGAAAAAACCGTTGCCAAAGACAATATTCAAGCATTTGGCGTGGTTGCCAAAGACAATACGCAATTGAAAACAGGCAGCTTGGTTATGATGGGCAAAAAGTATTGGTTTGTTGTTAACCCTAGAGATTCGGCCAAGTTGAAGGCGGTCTTGGATGTTAAATTGGACAAACAGTTTCAAATGGTTCAGCAAAATCCAAGATATGCGTATAAGGCTTTGCCAGTCGAATTGAAATCCCCTGAAGCGCAAACTTTCCGCTCAAAATTCTGCCTGCGTTACGATACTCAAAAAGCCGCCGAGATTGCCAAGTTGAAACAGTTGGCATTCAAGCCGGTCGAACTTGATGACAAAACTGTCTATACGCGGTGTATTTCTACCGAAGGTCATTATTATGCGACGCCGAAAAATGTTGCCGAAGACCGCCGTTTTGACACTGCCGTCCCGGTTAGAATTTATTATACGGAAACCAAAAAAAGCACCGACGTTCAGAAGTTGACGGAGAATATCCTGCAAACACCATTCACATTGGCTTTGGATGCAGTCGGCGCAGTGATAGCAGTCCCCTATGTCGTAGTCAGTGAAATTATCGATGCTTCACGCAAATAATACCCAAGGCCGTCTGAAAACGGATTGCAGGTTTCAGACGGCCTCCTCCTTAAAATAAACGCTTCAAAAATATTAATCTTCTTTCTTTAAACCCACACACCATGTCCGTCAAAATCCAAACACGTTCCATTAATCCGACTGTTTTCAACGACTTGCTCACTGCCGGTACCGATCCTTTGATTGCGCGGCTGTGTGCTGCGCGTGAAGTGCAAAGTCCGGCCGAGTTGGACGACAAGCTTGCTGCGCTTTTGCCGTATCAAACGCTGACAAACTGCGAAGCCGCCGCCGGCCGTCTGGCGGATGCGATTGAGCGTCAGGAAAAAATCTTGATTGTCGCCGACTACGATGCCGACGGTGCGACGGCGTGTTCCGTCGGTATGAGCGGTTTGGCGGCGATGGGGGCGAAAGTGGATTTCCTTGTGCCCAACCGCTTTGAGCACGGCTACGGCTTAACGCCCGAGCTGGCTGAAATCGCGGCAGAGCAAGGTGTGGATTTGTTGGTGACAGTGGATAACGGTATCGCCAGCATTGCAGGCGTGGCGCGCGCGCAGGAATTGGGTTTGGATGTGATTGTGACCGACCATCATCTGCCTGCCGAGACCGTGCCCGACTGCATCATCGTCAATCCAAACCAAAAAGGCTGCGGTTTCCAAAGCAAAAGCTTGGCGGGCGTGGGCGTAATTTTTTATGTATTGATGGCTTTGCGTGCCGAATTGCGCCGCCGCAATTATTTTTCAGACGGCCTGAAAGAGCCGAATCTGGGCGACCTTTTGGATTTGGTCGCACTCGGTACCGTCGCCGACGTCGTCACTCTAGACCACAACAACCGTATCCTCGTGTCGCAAGGGTTGAAACGGATGCGTTTGGGCAAAATGCGCCCTGGTATCCGCGCCTTGTTTGAAGTGGCGCGGCGCGATTGGCGCAAGGCTCAGCCGTTTGATATGGGCTTTGCGTTGGGGCCGCGCATTAATGCCGCCGGACGGCTGGATGATATGTCGGTCGGCATTGCCTGTCTATTGGCGCGAGATGATGCCGAGGCGCAGGAACTGGCGGCGCAGTTAAACAACCTCAATATCGAGCGCCGTGAAATCGAGCAGTCTATGCTGCAAGACGCGCTGAATGCTTTTCCTGAAACCCTGCCTTCAGGTCAGACGACGTTGGTGGCTTATCGCGATGACTTCCATCAAGGCGTGGTCGGCATCGTTGCCAGCCGCCTCAAAGACCGTTTTTATCGTCCGACCATCGTGTTTGCGCCTGCCGACAACGGCGAAGTGCGCGGTTCGGGACGTTCCATTCCCAATCTGCACCTGCGCGATGCTTTGGACTTGGTGTCCAAACTCCATCCCGATTTGATTTTGAAATTCGGCGGACACGCGATGGCGGCGGGTTTGAGCATACTTGAACACAATATTCCCGCGTTTCAGACGGCCTTTGAAGAAGCCGTGCGCGAGATGGTGTGCGAAGATGATTTGTCGCAAACCTTCATCACCGACGGCAGTCTGCCTGCACGCGACATTACGCTGGAACAGGCGCAAAACCTTGCTAAACACGTTTGGGGACAGGGCTTCGCGCCGCCGAGTTTTACCGATGAATTTCATGTTGTCCGCCAGCAGTCTTTGGGTGCGGAAGGCAAACATAAAAAAGTCTGGCTGCAAAAAGACGGCTACGAATTTGAAGCCATGTTTTGGCGTTGCAGCGAAGACATTCCCGAATACATCCGCACGGTGTACCGCCCCGTTGCCAACGAATGGCGGAACAATCTCGAATTGCAGCTTTATATCGACTACTGGGAAGCCGCGTAAACAAAGGCCGTCTGAAAAATGAAGAAACAAAAACCGTGGCTCGGCTTTTCATTGGCGCTGCTTGCCACCATGACTTGGGGTTCGCTGCCGGTCATCGCCCAACAGGCATTAAAAGCCGTCGATGCGCCCACGCTGGTGTGGATACGCTTTTTAGTGGCTTCGCTGGTGTTGTTTGCGTTGTTGGGATTGACCGATAAGCTGCCGAGGCCGTCTGAATTTTCCAAGCAAACCTTATTTTTATTGTTGTTGGGCATTATCGGCATTTCCGCCAACTTCGTTCTCGTTGCCATGGGTTTGCACTATATTTCGCCGACAACCACGCAGGTGTTGTGGCAGCTTTCTCCCTTTACCATGATTTTGGTCGGCGTAGGCGTGTTTAAAGAAGCCTTTACGCACTGGCAAAAAATCGGCTTGATGCTTTTGCTGACGGGTTTGGTCATGTTTTTCAACGACAAATTCGGCGAACTTTTCAGCTTGGGCAGCTACGCGGTCGGCGTGATGATGGCGGCTTCGGGCAGCATGATCTGGGTGTGCTACGGCGTGGCGCAAAAACTCTTGTCCAAACATTTTAATTCGCAACAAATCCTGTTGATGATTTATTTTTGCAGCAGCTTTGTTTTCCTGCCGTTTGCCGAACCATTGCAAATTGCCCATATCGGCAATCCGTTTTTATGGGGCTGTTTTATCTATTGCTGCTTAAACACGCTGATCGGCTACGGTTCATTCGGCGAAGCGCTCAACCATTGGGACGCTTCAAAAGTCAGTATTGTTACCACGCTGATACCCGTATTTACCATGATATTTTCCACCATAGGCCATCATCTCGCCCCCGATTATTTTGCTGCTTCGGATATGAATCTCGTCAGCTATGTGGGTGCCATGGTGGTTGTGACCGGGGCATTGCTGGCTGTGGCTGGAGAGAAAGTGATGGGGCTTTTTTTGAGAAAGATATAAAGCATTTATTGCGAAACAGAATAAAGCAAGGCCGTCTGAAACAGGTTCAGACGGCCTTTATATTTTCTAAATCAGATTAATGTGAAACGGCAAATCAATAGAAGCCTTCGCGTTCTTCACGGGTGCTGATGTAGATATTTTTCACTTGGGTGTAGGCGGCGAGCATCATTTTGTGGGTTTCGCGGCCGATACCTGAAGTTTTGTAGCCGCCAAACGGCGCGCCGGCAGGCAGGCGGTTGTAGCAGTTTACCCAAACGCGGCCGGTTTCCAATGCGTTGGAAACGCGCAGGCAGCGGTTGATGTCGGTACTCCACACTGCGCCGCCCAAGCCGTATTCGCTGTCGTTGGCCATTTTGATGACTTCTTCTTCGGTTTTGAATTTAATCACGGTGGCAACCGGGCCGAAGATTTCTTCTTGGGAAACACGGGCTTCGTTGCTGGCTTCAATCAAAGTCGGCTCGACAAATTCTCCTTTACCCAACTCGCCTTCGATTTTTTTACCGCCGGTAATGATGCGGCAGCCTTCTTGTTCGCCAATTTTGACGTATTTCAAAATGGTCTCGAGTTGACCGGCATTGACTTGCGAACCCATTTGGGTGTCGTCTTCCCAAGGCAGGCCGACTTTGATTTTTTTGAATTCTTCAGCCAAAGCATTGACGAATTTGTCGTAAATGCCTTCTTGTACAAAAATGCGCGAACCAGCGCAGCACACTTGGCCTTGGTTGAACAAAATACCTTTTTGCGCGCCTTCGAGGGCTTTGTCGAAAGGCATATCGTCGAAGAAGATGTTGGCAGATTTGCCGCCCAATTCCAAAGTGGACGGAATCAGCAATTCGGCGGCGGCGATGCCGACGCGGCGGCCGACTTCGGTTGAACCGGTAAAGGCCAGTTTGTTGAAGCCTTTGTGGTGCAGCATGTATTCGCCGGATTTGGAACCGCGGCCGGTAATCACGTTCAACACGCCTTTAGGCAGTAAGTGGTTGATTTTTTGAGCGAAGGACAACAGGCTCAATGAAGTGCTGGAAGAAGGGTGGATGACGATGGTACAACCAGCGGCCAATGCCGGAGCGATTTTCCATGCGGCCATCAAGAATGGGAAGTTCCAAGGAATGATTTGGCCGACAACGCCGATCGGTTCGCGCAAAACGATGGACAGATCTTCGGCGTCAAGTTGGGTCGCAGTGCCTTCTTCGCCGCGGATCACGCTGGCGAAATAGCGGAAATGGTCGGAAGCCAATGGTACGTCGGCGGCGCGGGTTTCGCGGATCGGTTTGCCGTTGTCCAAGGTTTCTTGCAGGGCGAACAATTCTGCGTTTTCGTCAATCACGTCGGCGATTTTGTTCAAAATGGCCGCGCGTTCGGCAGTCGTGGTTTTGCGCCATGTTTTGAACGCTTCTTGGGCAGCGGCCACGGCAGCATCGACATCGGCGTCGGTTGCGTCTGTGAACTTGGCCAATTCATCGCCATTGGCAGGGTTGTAAGAGGATAAAAGTTTGCCTTCGCTACCTTTCGTCCATTCGCCGTTGATTAAAAGACCATATTCTTTATCAAACACATTTAAATCTTTTGCCATAATAATGCTGTCTCCTTAATGAATGGGAAGGCGTATTTCTGCGCCATAAAAACAGCTTATGCTTTTTTCTTTTTAAGTTCAAGTACTAAAAATAATAATGTTCTCAAAATTTACATTTGCAATGTTATTTCATGTAGCAGGCCGTCTGAAAAATAAAGGATTTGATTGAAATGAAAGTGTATTTGTTAATATATTTAAAGATTCAGATGGTCTGAATAGGATTTGTTATGGTATAACATTATAACTCATTGTTTTGAAAAAGATTATGGGTTGACGGTTTCAAACATGGGGAGTATTCTCATTTATAGCTAAACAGTTTTTCAACACCCTAGGAGACTCTCTCATGAAAATGCATGCTGTGGTAGTAAATAAAGATGTAGCAGGTGATGTAGAAGTTGTTGAACGCGAACTGCGTCCGCTGGAATACGGCGAGGCGTTAGTGGAAGTTGAGTGTTGCGGCGTGTGCCACACCGACTTGCACGTTGCGGCAGGCGATTACGGCGACAAACCGGGTCGCGTGTTGGGACACGAAGGCATCGGTTTGGTTAAAGAAGTTGCTGACGGTGTGAAAAATCTGAAAGTTGGCGACCGTGTTAGCATCGCATGGTTGTTCCAAAGCTGCGGTTCTTGCGAATACTGCAATACCGGCCGCGAAACCTTGTGCCGCTCTGTATTGAACGCAGGCTATACTGCCGACGGCGGTATGGCGACCCACTGTATCGTGAGTGCCGATTATGCGGTCAAAGTCCCTGAAGGCTTGGATCCTGCGCAAGCTTCGAGCATTACTTGTGCCGGTGTGACCACTTATAAAGCGATTAAAGTTTCCGGCGTTCGTCCGGGCCAATGGATTGCGATTTACGGCGCTGGCGGTTTGGGCAACTTGGCGGTTCAATACGCGAAAAAAGTGTTTGGCGCGCACGTTGTTGCCATTGACGTTAACGACGACAAGCTGGCTTTTGCCAAAGAAACCGGTGCGGATTTGGTGATCAATGCCGCCAAAGAAGATGCGGCTCAAGTCATCCAAGAGAAAACCGGTGGCGCACACGCAGCCGTTGTGACAGCCGTATCTGCAGCAGCCTTCAATTCAGGTGTTAACTGTGTCCGCGCCGGTGGCCGTGTCGTTGCAGTCGGCTTGCCACCTGAGTCTATGGATTTGTCTATCCCACGTTTGGTATTGGATGGCATCGAAGTGGTCGGCTCTCTGGTCGGTACCCGCAAAGATTTGGAAGAAGCATTCCAATTCGGCGCAGAAGGCTTGGTTGTGCCTAAAGTCGAGTTGCGTGCTTTGGATGAAGCGCCTGCCATCTTCCAAGAAATGCGCGAAGGTAAAATTACCGGCCGTATGGTGATTGATATGAATAAAGAGTGCAGCTGCATTCATCACTAATCAAATGATTCAGTGACAAAAAGGCCGTCTGAAACTTTTCAGACGGCCTTTTTTATTGGACTGGATAACTTACAGCGTAAAGCCGCTTTCAAATGCGCGGATTTCTCCGCTGACAGGATCGGTAAACTCTATTCTTTTGGCCAGAAGTTTTAAAGGCTTTTCATAGTCTTCATCACCGGCTGCCAATGGGGTAGGGTAAAGCGCATCGTTCATCAACGGCATGTTCAAACTCATCATATGCACGCGGAGCTGGTGTTTCTTTCCGGTATGCGGCGTGAGGCGGTAGAGGCTGAATGCGCCGCGGTTTTCGATAAGTTCGATGGTCGTGTGGGCGTTGGGTTCGCCTTCCGTTTCACGCGTGAGAAAGAATTTTTCGCCGCGTTCCATTCGGGATGAAATATGCAGCGGATAGTCTAAATCCGTCCGCGTCGGCGCCACCGCTTCATAGGTTTTTCGGACGGTTTTTTCTTGGAACATGGTCTGATAATCGCGACGCGTGGCAGGGTTGAGCGAAAGCAGCATAACGCCTGCCGTATCTTTGTCCAAACGATGAATCGGCGTAATGTCTTCAACATTCAAATGCTGCAATTCAGGCCGCAAACGCAGGCGCGTGAGCAGGGTTTCCCGCAAAAACCTGCCGCTGGGGATGACGGGCAGAAAATGCGGTTTGTCCACCACAATCAAATGTTCATCAATATGCAAAATCTTTTCTTCAAACGGAATACGCGGCTCGCTCTCACGGCTGGTTTCACGGTAATAAAACATCGTTTTGCCGGGTTCGAACAAAGTATTTTCATCAAATGGCACGCCATCCGCGCCCACCACAAAACCGCTGTTCAGCCGCCGCCGCCAGTTTTCTTCGCCAACAAAGGGAAAATGAGCGCATAAAAAATGCAGCAGCGGCAAGCCGTAAAACTGCTTTTTATGCGGCAAAACCAAGTAGCTGGGTTTGACACCGTCTAGAAGGGGTAGGGGATTGGTACGTTTTTTCATGTGGCGGATTGTACTTGGTTTTTAGGATTTTTTCAGACGATGTTTTTCATTGGGGGCGGACACGATTTTCTGTTGCCGCCATCATTTCAGAGCAGAAAGGAATTCATCTTTGATGACTGGTGACCTGTTTCAGATTAATGGACGGTTTAGCAGTTAAGGTCGTCTGAAAACGTGGATTGAAACTCAAAGCTTTCGTCTTCAGACGAACTCTTGCAGAAAATACCTTAATAGAAGAAAGCAATAATTTTTCAAGTTATCATTAAAAATATAATTTAGAAAACTACACTAAATTTCATTAATATCCGTTAAATTCAATTTAACTTGGTAAAACAATAATATGAAAAATATCCTTATTGCATTTGTTAGTTTTATTCCATTTTGCGTCCGTGCAGATCTGCCTCTGAATATCGAAGACATTATGACCGATAAGGGCAAAATCAAACTCGATGCTTCCGTTACCTACATCAACAGCGAAAGCAGCCGTTCCGAACTTGCCGCGCCAATTTACATTCAGACAGGTTCTGCTTCCTTTATTCCCGTCCCGACCGAAATTCAGGAAAACGGCAGTAACAGCGATATGCTCGTCGGCACTCTCGGCCTACGCTACGGCTTGACCGGAAACACCGAAGTTTACGGCAGCGGCAGCTACTTGTGGCGCGAAGACCGCAGATTCGACAGCGAAAGCAGCAAAACCCACGACAAACATCTATCCGATGTATCCCTCGGTATCAGCCATACCTTCCTCAAAGATGATAAAAATCCCGCTCTTATCGGCTTTCTCGAAGGCACGCTTTACGAAAAATCACGTGGCAAAGCCTCGTCAGGCAAATCATGGCTGATTGGCGCAACCACCTACAGAGCCATCGACCCTGTCGTCCTCTCATTGACCGCCGCCTACCGCATCAATGGCAGTAAAATTCTTTCAGACGACGTCAAATACAAAGCAGGCAACTACTGGATGCTGAATCCCAATATCTCCTTCGCCGCCAACGACAGGATCAGCCTCACAGGCGGTATCCAATGGCTGGGCAAGCAGCCCGACCGTCTGGACGGCAAAAAAGAATCCGCAAGGAATACATCTACCTACGCCCATCTCGGCGCAGGCTTCGGCTTCTCCAAAGCCACGTCTTTAAACGCATCCGCACGCTTCAATATTTCAGGACAGAGCAGCTCCGAATTGAAATTGGGCGTACAGCATACGTTTTAAGCAGGGCTTTGATTTTCCAACCTTGTAAAAAAAGGGACTTTTATGAAAAAACAAATTACCGCAGCCATGATGATTCTAACGATGATTGCCACTCCCGTAATGGCAAACAGCATGGATAATCCGGCATTTGAAAACCAAGTGTTCCACACGCAGGCAGATACGCCTATGCAGTTGGCGGAGCTTTCTCAGAAGGAGATGAAGGAGACTGAGGGTTCTGCATTATGGTTTGCTCCTGTGTTGGCAGGCGGTATCAGATTTGCACTGACAGGATTTACTCGACACGGTTTAAATCAGGCTATTTCTCGTGGTGGAGTAGGAGTTTCAAATAAAGTAATTATGAATACTATGCGTAACCCTACAAAAATTACAACCCAATCAGGAGGAAGAACCCGTTTTACAGGACCTGATGGTGGTGTTGTTTTGAATAGTCAAGGTAAAGTAATTACTACATGGGGCAAACCTCGTTAATCGAAAGGGGGCTTTGCCCCTTTTATAATTTAAGGGTGAATTATGAATATTAAAAATGAAATAGTTGATTTAATTTCTAAAAAAATTGATGGAGAGCAATATAGTTCTTTAGAAAATTTTGCTTTATCTGTACTAAGGGAGAAAATTATAAACAATACTGTTTCTAGTGATGAAAAATTATTGATTATTAATGATTTTTTATCAGGTTTTCTTGAGTTCGATTCTGAGACGGGAGAGCCTGTTGGGGAGACACTTAAAATTGAGCAAATGATTGATTTCTTTTTAGTCTAAATCATACATACAGTGATCAAGCTGGGCGTAGATCCAGCCTTTAAATACGATTGTCAGGTCTTACGCATAAGTTAAATACATTTTTTGTTATTAGGTCTGCAACCATGCATATGCGCTAAATTGACGAGGTTAAAATGTCTTTCGGTTATTTGATTGTAACATCGCAACCCTGCGATACAAAAATTACCGTTAAAATCGGTAGCGCGTGGCATTTTTTCGGTATGGCTTGCCGTATTTCGGTAAACGGAAAACATCATGCTGGAAATAGGGTTGTCTGGTTTGCTAAGAAAGCTGGCATGTAAGAATAATTTTGTAAAAGGTCGTCTGAAAACCTTTTCAGACGACCTTTTACATATATCTTTAGAAGGTATGATGATGTTTAAACGTATTTTTCTGTCAGTGCCTATTGCCGTTTCTTTATCCGATCCTCTGAATGCTGCACCTATGTTTAACGATAATCCTGTTGTTTACGGAAAAATCAAAGTGCAAAGTTGGAAAGCGCAGCGGGATTTCAATATTGTGAAGCAGGATTTGGATTTTTCCTGCGGGGCGGCTTCGGTGGCGACGCTTTTGAACAATTTTTACGGGCAAAAGCTGACGGAGGAAGAAGTGTTGAAAAAGCTGGATAAGGAACAGATGCGCGCGTCGTTTGAGGATATGCAGCGCATCATGCCTGATTTGGGTTTTGAGGCGAAAGGCTATGCCCTGTCTTTCGAGCAACTCGCGCAGTTGAAAATCCCCGTCATCGTGTATTTGAAATACCGCAAGGATGATCATTTCTCGGTATTGCGCGGTATAGACGGCAATACGGTTTTGCTTGCCGACCCGTCGCTGGGTCATGTTTCCATGAGCAAGGCGCAGTTTTTGGATGCTTGGAAAACTCGTGAGGGAAATTTGGCAGGTAAGATTTTGGCTGTCGTGCCGAAAAAAGCGGAGACGATTTCAAATAAATTGTTTTTTACACATCATCCCAAGCGGCAGACGGAATTTGCAGTCAAACAAATCAGGCTACGGCATGTAGAGTGAGTCAAAGGCCGTCTGAAAACTGTTTCAGACGGCCTTTTGATTTGTTCCCAACCTCACAAACCCTTAAAAATCAGCTATAATGCCCAACTATTTGATTTTCGCTTATCCCATATTGAAATGGCACAAAAAATTCAATCTGTAAAAGGTATGAACGACCTTTTACCTATCGAACAAAAAGATTTCAAACTGACGGCTGCGTTTTGGCAGGCGTTTGAAGATACGGTTGGCCGTTGGACACGCGCTTACGGCTATCAGCAAATCCGTACGCCGATTGTCGAGCAAACCGGTTTGTTTGTCCGCTCCATCGGCGAGGAAACCGATGTGGTCGGCAAGGAAATGTACACCTTCTCCGATTCAAACGATTCTTTGAGTTTGAGCTTGCGTCCTGAAGGTACGGCTTCTTGTTTGCGTGCGGTGGTCGAACACAACCTTCTGTACAACAGCCCGCAAAAGCTGTGGTATATGGGGCCGATGTTCCGCCGCGAACGTCCGCAAAAAGGCCGTTATCGTCAGTTCCATCAGGTCGGTATCGAGGCTTTGGGTTTTGAAGGGCCGGATATTGATGCGGAAATCATCGCGATGTCTGCCGACTTGTGGGAAAAATTGGGTATTCGCGAATACCTGACTTTGGAAATCAACAGCCTGGGCAACCGTGAGGAACGCGCGGCACACCGTGCGGCATTGGTTGAATATTTGACCCGCTATGAAGCGCAACTGGACGAAGACAGCAAACGCCGTCTGAAAACCAATCCTTTGCGTGTTTTGGATACGAAAAACCCTGATTTGCAGGAAATCTGCAACGCGGCGCCGCGTTTGGTGGATTACTTGGGCGAGGCTTCGCAAAACCACTATGCACGCTTCAAGGCGATGTTGGACGGTTTGGGTATCCAATATGTTGAAAATCCGCGCTTGGTCCGTGGTTTGGATTACTACAATCAGACGGTTTTTGAGTGGACGACCGACAAACTCGGCGCGCAGGCGACTGTGTGCGGTGGCGGCCGTTACGATGGTTTGATTGAAGAACTTGGCGGCAAACCTGCGCCGTCTATTGGCTTTGCGATGGGTATTGAGCGCTTGCTGCTTTTGGTGAGCGAATACGGCTCGTTGGAAGTGAACGCTGCGCCTGATGTCTATGCAATGCACCAAGGCGAAGGTGCGGACTTGCAGGTGATGAAATACGCGCAAGCCTTGCGCGCACAAGGTTTCAATGTAATGCAGCATTCCGGCTATCAAAGCCTGAAGGCGCAAATGAAAAAAGCAGACAACAGTGGCGCACGCTTTGCCCTGATTGTGGCTCAGGATGAGCTGGCAAACGGTACGGTTACCCTGAAAGATATGCAGGGCAAACACGAACAACAAACCGTTGCCGCCGCTGATTTGACAGACACTTTACAACAATGGAAGAACGCATAAATGGCAGCCCATTTGGAAGAACAACAAGAGTTAGACAACTTTAAATATTTTTGGAAACGCACTGGCCGTTGGATCTTTGCCTTGCTGATCGTGGCGGCTTTGGGGTATTTGGGTTACACCATTTACCAAGGCCAAAAAGCTTCAAAAGATCAGGAAGCTGCCGCCGTGTTGGCGCAAATGGTGGAAAAGGCGCAGCAAAAAACCGACCCTAAAGCCATCAACGCCGATTTGGCCGAATTGCAAAAAAATTATCCTGATTCTATTTCGACAGCCCAAGCTACTTTGATGGTAGCGGCAACCGAGTTTGATGCCGGCCGTTATGATGTGGCGGAAGGTCATTTGAATTGGGTGCTGAAAAACCAAAACGCACCGCTGGTTCAAGCTTTGGCAGCTCAGCGTTTGGGCGTTGTCCTGTTGCAGCAGAAAAAATACGATGCTGCCATCAATGCCCTGAATACTCAGGTTGAGGCTGATTTCGAGCCTTTGATGCTGGAAACCAAAGGTGATGTTTACGTTGCCCAAAATAAAACCAAAGAAGCCGTACAAAGTTACGAAGCTGCTTTGAACAAAATGCCGCAAACCGCAGTAGGCCGCGAATTGCTGCAAATGAAAATCGACAGCTTGAAATAAGTTTGTTTGAAATCAAGGCCGTCTGAAGTTGCAATGACTTTTCAGACGGCCTACACTTATCCTTATCAACCGTGTTTTTAAAACACCTGCTTGTGTTCCGCTCCCGTTTTTAGGCGGCACTTGACACAGAAAGACTCAATCATGAAACCAACCATCGCGCTTGTCGGCCGCCCCAATGTCGGCAAATCTACTTTATTCAACCGTTTGACGCGCACCAAAGACGCGCTTGTGCATGACCTGCCCGGCCTGACGCGTGACCGCCATTACGGTCATGGCAAAGTCGGCAGCAAACCTTATTTGGTCATCGATACAGGCGGTTTTGAGCCGGTTGTCGATAGCGGTATTTTGCACGAAATGGCAAAACAAACCTTGCAGGCTGTCGATGAAGCCGATGCAGTTGTGTTTTTGGTGGACGGCCGCACAGGTTTGACGCCGCAAGATAAAATCATTGCCGACCGTTTGCGCCAAAGTCCGCGTCCCGTTTATTTGGCTGTGAATAAAGGCGAAGGCGGCAATAGGGCCGTGCTCGCCGCCGAGTTCTACGAACTTGCTTTGGGCGACCCTTATGTTATTTCAGGTGCGCATGGCGATGGCGTGTATTATCTGATTGAAGATATTTTGGAAACCTTCCCTGAGCCTGAAAAGGAAGAGGAAGAAGCGAAACATCCTGTTTTTGCTGTAATCGGCCGTCCAAATGTCGGTAAATCGACCTTGGTAAACGCCATCCTCGGCGAAGAACGCGTGATTGCTTTCGATATGGCAGGCACGACGCGCGACAGTATCCATATCGATTTTGAACGTGAAGGCAAGCCGTTTACCATCATTGATACCGCAGGTGTGCGCCGTCGCGGCAAAGTGGATGAAGCGGTGGAAAAGTTCTCCGTTATCAAAGCCATGCAGGCGGTTGAAGCGGCAAACGTTGCAGTTTTGGTATTGGATGCGCAACAAGATATCGCCGATCAAGATGCGACGATTGCAGGTTTTGCTTTGGAAGCAGGCCGTGCTTTGGTGGTGGCGGTCAATAAATGGGACGGCATCAGCGAAGAGCGCCGCGAGCAAGTGAAACGCGATATCAACCGCAAACTGTATTTCCTTGATTTTGCTAAGTTCCACTTTATTTCTGCATTGAAAGAGCGCGGTATAGACGGCCTGTTTGAAAGCATTCAGGCTGCCTACAATGCGGCGATGATTAAGATGCCGACACCGAAAATCACGCGTGTATTGCAAAGCGCGATTGAGCGTCAACAGCCGCCGCGTGCTGGTTTGGTGCGCCCGAAAATGCGTTATGCCCACCAAGGCGGCATGAATCCGCCGGTGATTGTGGTACACGGCAATTCGCTGCACGCCATTTCTGATAGCTACACGCGCTATTTGACCCAAACGTTCCGTAAAGCCTTCAATCTGCAAGGTACGCCGCTCAGAATTCAATACAATGTTTCGGAAAACCCGTATGAAAATGCGGAAGATAAACCGAAGAAAAAACCGCTGCGCCGTGTCAGCCTGAGCAACCGTATTGAGAAACGCGAAGGCCGCAAGGAAGAGAAAAACCGCTTCAAGAAGAAAACCAAAGTCAGTGTGAAAAAACAATTCAGCAAATAAGCATAAAGGCCGTCTGAACGATTTCGGACGGCCTTTTTATAATGAAAAACAGCTCATTAGAGCTTCATGGCATATTTTCGATAGGGTTTGCCGAATTTAAAAAAACATCCAATTTGAATTTGGAATTGTTGTGAATATGGAAATGAAACAGTCGGTTTGATGGGAAGTTCCCTTATTGCTGGATTCCTAAACGGTGTGATAGAAAAAAATAGTTGGTAATTTATCCTATTCGGGGCTACAATCCCATCAAACGCTGATTTTGGCGTCTTTACAATCATAATAATGGAGCTCAAGAATATGACAGCTAAAGGACAAATGTTACAAGATCCTTTTTTGAATGCGTTGCGTAAAGAGCACGTTCCGGTTTCGATCTACTTGGTAAACGGCATCAAGCTGCAAGGCCAAGTGGAATCATTCGACCAGTACGTTGTTCTGCTGCGTAATACTTCCGTCACTCAAATGGTTTACAAACACGCTATCTCAACAATCGTTCCTGCACGCGCAGTCAGCCTGCAACACGAAAACAAACAACCTCAAGCCGCTGCCGCAGCTGCTCCGGTTCAAGTTGAGACTGTGCAACAACCTGCCGAATAAATGATGTAACGCATTCCTGTTTTTCAATACCTTACCGCTTTTGCGGTAGGGTATTTTTATTTTCAGACGACCTTTATCATGCTGCTTGAAAACATTCTTCCCTTTGCACATTCCCTGTTACAACAAGCCTTAAAATCAGGCGGCCGCGCTTTGGATGCGACGGCCGGAAACGGGCATGATACTTTGCTGTTGGCGCAGTTGGTTGGCGAAACGGGTAGGGTGTGGGCGTTTGATGTGCAATCTAAAGCACTGGCGCAGACTCAAGGCCGTCTGAAAGAAAACGGCGTAGATGGTCGGGTAGCCCTGATACATGACGGCCATGAAAACCTTTTATCCTATATCGACGAGCCTTTAGATGCCGCAGTATTTAATTTCGGTTGGCTGCCGGGAGGCGATAAAAGCTGTACGACTGAAGCGGCAAGCAGTATCCGTGCGCTGACGGATACTTTGGGTTTGCTGAAAGAAGACGGCCTTGCTGTGGCGGTATTGTATCCGGGACATGAAGCCGGCCGAATAGAGGCTGAGGCGATTGTGCAATGGGCGGAAACTTTGCCGCAGGAAGCCTTTGCCGTGTTACGCTATGGCTTTGTCAACCGCCGCAATGCGCCTCCCTATCTGCTGGCGATTGAAAAGTTGCGTCAGAAATAGATGTTTGCGGTAAAATAGCTGCTTTGTTTTTCAACCCTTAACATAAGAAACTGCCATGCAATATCTGTTTGTAAAATACAGCCATCAGATTTTCGTTGCCATTACCATCCTGTTGTTCAACATCCGTTTTTTCCTGCTCTGGCGTCATCCTGAGAAGCCGTTGGCAGGTATTTGGAAAGCCATGCCGCATTTGAATGACACCATGTTGCTGTTTACCGGCTTGTGGCTGATGAAGATTACCCATTTTTCGCCGTTTAATGCGCCGTGGCTCGGCATGAAAATCCTGCTGTTGCTGGTTTATATTGTGTTGGGCATGATTATGATGCGTTCGCGTCCGCGTTCGCCGAAATTCTATATCGTCTACGTTTTGGCCATGTCGTGTGTTGCCACGATTGTTTTCCTTGCCAAAACCAAAACGCTGCCGTTTTAAAAGAGGCCGTCTGAAATGTATCCGCATTTTGCTGTTATTGCTTTGGGCAGCAATCTTGCCAATCCTACCGAACAGGTTCGCGCAGCTTTGGCCGAATTGGACGCGCATCCGCATATCCGGCTCGAAAAGGCTTCTTCCTTGTATTTGACTGCGCCGGTCGGCTATGACGATCAGCCCGATTTTGTGAACGCCGTTTGTACCGTGAAAACTTCATTGGACGGCGTGGCGCTGTTGGCAGAGTTAAACCGCATCGAGGCCGAATTTGGGCGCGAACGTACCTTCCGTAATGCGCCGCGCACTTTGGACTTGGATATCATCGATTTTGATGGTATCCGCAGCGATGACCCGCATCTGACCTTGCCGCATCCGCGCGCGCATGAGCGCAGTTTCGTTATGTTGCCGTTGGCTGAAATTCTTCCGGATTTCGAGTTGGGCGAGCATGGCCGTGCGGCTGATTTGGCTCAGGCTTTGGGCGGGCAGGGTATTCGCCTGTTGAAAGAATAAGGGCCGTCTGAAAAACGGACTAAAACAAGAAAGGGCGTGTTGGACACGCCTTTTTTGCTATAAAATATTGTTGGGAAACACATTACAAAGAGTTACTATGAATCCTCGTTATATTGTTGTCGAAGGCGCCATCGGTAGCGGAAAAACCGCTTTGAGCCGCCGCTTGGCAGAGCATTTCAGCGCGTTGCTGTTGTCGGAGAATCCGGATCACAATCCGTTTCTCATGAAGTTTTACAGCAATGTTTCCAATAATGGTTTGGCTGCCGAGCTTTTCTTCCTGACGCGCCGTGCTGAAAGCGTAAATATTATTGAAGACCAATGCGTGCAAGGCGGAATGGTTGTGGCTGATTTTTTGCTGGAAAAAGACCGTATTTTTACGCCCATCGTTTTGAATGATGACGAGCAGCAGCTTTTTGCCGATATGAAGCAACGTATTTTGCCGCAATACGCGGAGCCCGATGTGGTGATTTATCTGCAAACCGCTGTCGAAAACAACCGCAAACGCCTGCAAAAACGTCACGAAGGCATCATCAGCTTGTTTCCCGAAGGCTATTTGGGACGGGTGCATGACGAATACAGCCATTTCTTCCATTTGTATCAAAGCGCGCCTTTGCTGACTGTTAATGCCGATGAGTTGGATTTGGCCGGCAATGACGACCACTTCCAGCTTTTGTTGCGTACATTGGAAGATTTTCAAGGTACGCGCAGTTATTTGAATTTAAGCGAAAAATAAACGTAGGCTAGGTTTAGGCCGTCTGAAAGGAATAATTATGTCAAAATATCAATTCACACTCCCATCTTCTTCCGGCAGCGATTTTAATTCCGCCGAACATTTGCCGTTGGTTGTCTATTTTTATCCTAAAGACAGCACGCCCGGCTGTACCACCGAAGGCTTGGATTTCAATGCCAGATTGGAACAATTCAAAGCATTGGGTTATACCGTTGTCGGCATTTCGCGCGACGGCGTCAAATCGCATCAGAATTTCTGCGCCAAACAAGGTTTCCAGTTTGAATTGTTGAGCGACAAAGAAGAAACCGTCTGCAAACTGTTTGACGTGATCAAGTTGAAAAAGCTTTACGGCAAAGAATCCCTCGGCATTGAGCGCAGCACGTTTGTGCTGGACGAAAACGGCGAAATTGCCCATGAATGGCGCAAAGTCAAAGTGGCCGGACACGCGCAGGAAGTTTTGGATACAATTTCTCAAGCCTCTTGATAGGGCTTTGAAAACCTAAAGGCCGTCTGAACGGATGTAAAGTCATGCCGTTCAGACGGCCTTTCAATACAGTTTGATGAATATGGACGATTTAATAGACAAGCTGCTTGAATCCCTTTGGCTGCAAGACAGGCTCAGCCACAATACGCTGCAAAGTTACCGCCGTGATTTGGTCAAAGTCGCAGCGCGTTTGGCCGAGGGCGGGCAGGATTGGTTGAGTGCCGATGAATTTGCCCTGTCTGATGCCGTGTATGCGGAGGGGGAAAAAAACACGTCCCAAGCACGGGCATTGTCGGCTTGCAAGCGTATGTACGGCTGGTTAGAGGAAACGGGACAAAGAGCAGACAATCCCACCCGTTTTCTCAAAGCGCCGAAATCGGAACGCAAACTACCCACGCTGATTACCGAAGCCCAAATCGACGCGCTGCTGGCTGCGCCGGATGTGGACACGCCGCACGGACTGCGCGACAAAGCCTTGCTTGAAGTCATGTATGCAACAGGTTTGCGCGTGACCGAAGCCGTCAAATTGACGCTCAGCGATATCGATTTACATCGCGGCAGTATCCGTACCATAGGCAAGGGCGACAAATTGCGTCTGGTTCCGCTGGGTCAGGAAGCGGCCTATTGGGTGGAACGTTATTGCAACGAATCGCGCCCGTTGTTGTTGAAAAATAAAATCTGCGACGAAGTGTTTGTCAGCCAGAAACGCAGCGGCATCAGCCGTCAGCTTGCATGGATGATAGTCAAAGAATATGCCGAAGCGGCAGGTATTGCTTCGCTCAGTCCGCACGGCTTGCGCCATGCTTTTGCCACGCATTTGGTCAATCACGGCGTCGATTTGCGTTCGGTCCAGATGATGTTGGGACATTCCGACATCAATACCACGCAGATTTATACCCATGTTGCCAATATCCGTTTGAAAAACATGGTTGATGAACACCATTCCCGTTCATAAATAAAGGCGGCATCTCGAAGATGCCGCCTTTTGTTATCGAGGCCGTCTGAACGGTTATAAAGTTTATTATTTATAAAATAACAATCAAAATACAAATTTACATAGAAAAATTTCAAAACAAAAGGACAGTGCCAATATTGCAATGCAAACCGTTTTTATTTATATTTACGTTCAAGAATAAATCCTACTCTCAATTATAGAGGGTAACAAAATTATTGGAGCACATCATGTTTGTCTGCATCTGCAACGCCATTACTGACCACGACATCAAAGAGACCATCGCCGCCGGTGCAACCACCATGAGTGATTTGCAGGCTCAATTGGGCGTGGCGACTTGTTGCGGTTGCTGCGGCGAATTGGCAGCATCGTTTTTGACTGCAAGCAGTGCCCAAAATACCGTGACTGCCGGTATCAACGTTCAGTCTTAATTTCAGAATACACACAAAGGCCGTCTGAAGGCGTGATAGAAATCCTTGATTTCGTTTCGCGCCTGTTCAGACGGCCTTTGTCATGCCTGTATGGTTTGGCGGCATTTTGCTATACAATGGCCGCTTTTGTCCCTCCGAGAGTAACCGCGATGAAACTGACCTTGATGTTTCGGGAATATTGCAGCCTGTGCCACAAAATGCGCGAACAATTAAAGCCTTATCAGGAGCAGTTTGGATTTGAGCTGGATATTGTCGATGTTGATGAAGATCCGGTTTTAGAAGAAAAGTACAATGAGCTGGTGCCTATTTTGCTGGATGGCGATACCGAAATCTGCCATTGGTTTTTGGACGAAGAAAAACTGAAAGCGCATTTGAGCGCGTAACAAACCGTTGACCATATTGTCTTTCAGACGGCCTTTGGCTATTTATGCTGTCTGAACATTGATTTTATTATGACTGAAAAACTTTCTCCCGATGCGTTGATTGAAGCGGCGCTGTTGACACAAGTCGAACCCTTAAACGAAAAAGCCATGCGAGAATTGTGCGTGCCGCCGTTGTCGCAAGACAAGCTGATTGATGTGTTGGCGCAACTGAAGGCCCGCTGGCAGGACAGGGCTTTGCAACTGGTGCATACCCATGAGGGCTGGTGTTTCCAAATCGCCCAAGCCGCATTTGAACGGCTGGGCAGTCTGCAAGAGCAGCGCGCGCCGCGTTATTCCCGCGCCGTGATGGAGACGCTGGCGATTATTGCCTATCAGCAACCGGTAACGCGTGGCGATATTGAAGGCATACGCGGCGTGGCGGTGTCGCAAAATGTCATGCAAACCTTGCAGGATAGGGGCTGGATTGAAGTCATCGGCCACCGTGATTCTGTCGGCCGTCCGGCTTTGTGGGCGACAACAGCAACATTCCTAAGCGATTTGCGTTTGGAAAGTTTGGAAGAATTGCCGCCGCTGACTGAATTGGGCGAGCTGGTGTTGCCTGATTTAATGGAAACGCTGCCGACAGGCGATGAGGAAGCTGAAGAAGCAGTTGAATCAGGAAGCAGACTGATTAACTGATTTGAATGTAAAGGCCGTCTGAAATAATTGTGTTTCAGACGGCCTTTGTGTTAGTTATTCTAGCGTTTTATAGTATTAAATGAACGCTTTATATCATTGAATAAGCCAGCCAGGGTAACAATATGGCGTGGTGCGTTTAGCAGTTTCTTAAAAAATAATTTGTTTAAAATAAATATCTTAGATAAATCATAAGAAAAATCTGATTTAAACTATAAAAAATCTTAGTTATAATCAGCTTATCTAAAGCTATTCCGCATAGTTGCGGGTAATTTACTAAGGAATACTGCAATGCTGTTGGCACTTTCTTTGCGTGATTTTGTCATTGTTGAAAACCTGAATCTTGATTTTCAAAACGGCTTTACCGTTTTAACGGGTGAAACCGGCGCAGGCAAATCGATTACTCTGGATGCGATTGGCCTGTTGTTGGGCGATAAAGCCGATTACAGCCAAGTGCGCAGCGGCGCCAAAGAAGCGCAGTTGTCGGCTTTGTTCGACATCAGCGGTTTGCCCGAACTGAAAGCGCAGCTGCATGAGCAAGGCCTTTTGGAAGAAGATGCTGAAGAGCTTAGCATCCGCCGTATTATCGATGCCAAGGGTAAAAGCCGCAGTTATATCAATAATCAGGCTGCAACATTGGCGCAACTGAAAGCCATCGGCGAGCAGTTAATCGATATTCACGGCCAAAATGCCCATCATTCGCTGAATCAAGAGTCCGCGCAACGTGAGTTGTTAGATGCGTTCGCCGGCAGCAAAGAGCAGGCAGAAACGGTCAAACAGCTGTATCAAAACTGGGTCAATGCGAAAAAAGCCCTGCAAGAAGCGCAAGAGCAGGCAGAAACCATGGCCATCGAGCGCGAGCGTTTGGAATGGCAGTTTAATGAATTAAACCAATTGGAGCTCAAACCCAACGAATGGGAAACCTTAAGCCAAAGCCACGACAGCCTGGCGCATTCGGCCGAGTTGCTGCAAACCGCCGAGCAGGTGGGCGAAAGCATAGACGGCGACAACGGCATCCAACGTCAAATCTACCAATGCCAAAAACTGCTGGGCAATCTGCAAAACATTGAGCTGCGCTTTGCCGAAAGCCTGAATATGTTGGCAAGTATTGAAGCCGAGTTGGGTGAAATCAGTGCCAATATGCGCGATGTAGCCGGTCGCAGCGATATCGATCCTAATGAATTGGCCGCACAAGAAAGCCGTATGGGCGAATTGATGAGTATGGCGCGCAAATACCGCATTGAGCCGAAAGAGTTGCCGCAAAAGCTGGCAGAAATCGATGAGCGCCTGCAAAACCTGCACGCGGCTGCCGATTTGGAAGCTTTGGAGAATACAGTCGCACGCAATCTTGCCGAATACCACGAAGCCGCCCACGTTCTCTCCGCCATGCGCCATCAGGCAGCCGGCCGTTTGGGCGAAGAGACCACCGAGCATATGCAGCATTTGGCCATGAAGGGCGCACGTTTTGACATCGTCTTGTTGCCGTCTTCGCCGACCGCACATGGTCTGGAGCAGGTGCAATTCCAAGTGGCGGCGAATAAAGGCAATCCGTCCCGACCCTTGAACAAAGTGGCTTCCGGTGGCGAATTAGCGCGTATCAGCTTGGCTTTGCAAGTGGTTGCCAGCCAATATACGCAAGTGCCGACATTGATTTTTGACGAAGTGGATACCGGTATTGGTGGCGGAGTTGCTGAAATGGTCGGTAAAGCTTTGCGTGCCTTAGGTAAAAAACATCAAGTCTTGGCGGTAACCCATCTTCCTCAAGTCGCCTCTTGCGGTGAAAACCATTGGCAGGTCCTCAAGCATAGCGAAGGGGAGCAAACCGTCAGCGAAATCAGTGTTTTGAACCATCATCAGCGCATTGAGGAAATCGCGCGTATGCTGGGCGGCGAAATCATTACCGATACCACACGCAGCCATGCCGCCGAACTCTTGCATTTGGCAGCCGCTTAAAAGCTTCAAGGCCGTCTGAAAATAGAATTCAGACGGCCTTTTCTATATTTTGCCACCTTTTCAGGTAGGCAAAATACAAGGTATGATTATATCGTCTGTTTACAAGGAAATTTTGATGAAAGCCCTGTTTATCGCCGATCCAATGGCAAGTTTTAAAACCTATAAAGACACTACTTACGCCATGATGCGTGAAATGGCAAAGCGCGGTTGGCAGCTTTTTCATACCTTGAGCGGAGAATTGTCCGTCCGTGAAGGCTTGGTGGTGGCTCAGGCGGCGGCATTTGAGTTTGTCGGCGCGAAAAACGATGACGATCACGAATGGTTTAAAGCAGAGGCAAAAGTTCAGACGGCCTTAAAAGATTTCGATGCGGTCATTATGCGCACTGATCCGCCGTTTGATATGCAATATCTGTATGCGACCCAGTTTTTAACTTTGGCAGAGCAGCAGGGCGCAAAAGTATTTAACAGCGGACAAGCAATGCGCGATTTCAATGAGAAATTGGCAATTTTGAACTTCAGCCAGTTTACCGCGCCGACTTTGGTTACCACACGTTCCGCCGATGTCCGTGTCTTTTTGAAAGAACACGGCGACATCATTATCAAACCTTTGGACGGCATGGGCGGCATGGGCATTTTCCGCCTGACCGAATCCGACCCCAATATCGGCAGTATTTTGGAAACCCTGATGCAGCTTGATTCGCGCACCATCATGGCACAACGTTATATTCCTGAAATCGTACATGGCGACAAGCGCATTCTGATTATCGGCGGAGAAGTTGTTCCGTATGCTTTGGCACGTATTCCGCAAAACGGCGAAACACGCGGCAACTTGGCTGCCGGCGGCCGCGGCGTGGCGCAGGAGTTGAGCGAGCGCGACCGTGAGATCGCAGAAACCCTTGTGCCTGAGTTGAAGCGCCGCGGTATTTTGCTTGCCGGTTTGGATGTCATCGGCAGCAACCTGACCGAAGTCAACGTAACCAGCCCGACCGGTTTCCAAGAAATCATGAAGCAAAAAGATTTCGACGTTGCCGCCATGTTCGCAGATGCCGTCGCATCTTGGGCAAAACAATAAATCTAAAGGCCGTCTGAAAATTAACCTGACGGTTCTTTTTCAGACGGCATTCTAATGTTGAGTATATGATGAAACCATCTTCCTACGCATCTGAAAAAAAAGGCAAAAACGGCATCAAGCGCATCATCAATGCGTTTGGTTATTCCAAAGATGGACTGGCTGCCGCGTATCGTTATGAAAGCGCATTTCGCCAAGTTTTTTGGTTGAACCTGATTTTAATTGTCTTGGCATTGTTCCTTGATTTCGGCCTGGTCATCAAAATGGTGCTTGTTGTCGCATCGTTTATTTCACTGATTACCGAATTGTTTAATACCGCCATCGAGGCAGCCGTTGACCATACCTCTACTGAAAAACACGAGCTGGCCAAGCGTGCCAAAGATGCCGGCTCAGCCGCGCAATTAATGGCTTTGTTCATGTTATTTATTGTTTGGATTGTTGCATTAACTGCTTAGAAATGTGGTAATATGGTAATTCATTAGGATTAGATAGTATTAGTTAATCTATATCAAAGTTTTCAGACGGCCTTTGGTTGTAAGATGAAGGCTATATATCCCAGCCATTTGGCAAACACAAGGAGCAAAACATGAAAAAATTAATGGCAACCCTGATTCTGGCAGGCTTGGCAACTTCCGTATCTGCAGCCGGTATCCATATTGAAGATGGTTGGGCCCGTGCCACTGTCGAAGGTATGAAAATGGGTGGCGCATTCATGAAAATCCAAAACGATGAAGCCAAACAAGACTTCTTGGTAGGCGGCAGCAGCCCTGTTGCAGAACGCGTTGAAGTACACACCCATATTAACGACAACGGTGTTATGCGTATGCGCGAAGTTAAAGGCGGCGTGCCTTTGGCTGCAAAAGGCGTAACCGAGCTGAAACCGGGCAGCTACCACGTTATGTTCATGGGTCTGAAAAAACAATTGAAAGAAGGCGAAAAAGTGCCTGTAACCCTGAAATTCAAAAACGCGAAACCTCAAACTGTCGAGCTGGAAGTGAAAACCGCACCTAAAGCCGACATGCAGCACGATCACGGCGCACACGGTGGCGCACATCAGCACTAATTGCTTGAATTTGCATATAAAGGCCGTCTGAAAGTCATTGGGCTTGCAGACGGCCTTTTCTGTCGTCAAATCAAAATGTGCTAAAATCACGCTTTAAAAAATGTATTTGAAACCCACATTCCGCTCATGAATACTCACAACACACCAGCAAACATCATCGTCGGCCTTTCCGGCGGCGTCGATTCATCCGTTACCGCGGCCCTGCTCAAACAGCAAGGCCATCAAATCAGCGGCGTGTTCATGCAGAACTGGGAAGATGATGACAACGACGAATATTGCAGCATTAAACAAGATTCCTTCGATGCTATTGCCGTTGCCGATATCATCGGAATCGATATCGACATCGTCAATTTTGCCGCGCAATATAAAGACAACGTATTTGCTTATTTCCTCAAAGAATACAGCGCGGGCCGCACGCCGAATCCGGATGTCTTGTGCAATGCCGAAATCAAATTCAAATGCTTTTTGGACTATGCCATAGAGCAGGGTGCCGATACCATTGCCACCGGACACTATGCTCGCAAAGAAGTTCGCAACGACGTGCATTACCTGCTAAAAGGTTTGGATCAAAACAAAGACCAAAGCTATTTCCTATACCGCCTCAAGCCTTTCCAACTCGAGCGCGCGATTTTCCCATTGGGCGAGTTGGAAAAGCCTGAAGTCCGCCGTCTTGCCGAAGAATTCAAATTACCGACTGCAACCAAAAAAGACAGTACCGGCATCTGCTTTATCGGTGAACGCCCGTTCCGCGAATTTCTGCAAAAATACCTGCCGACCAATAATGGCAAAATGGTTACCCCTGAAGGCAAAGTAGTCGGCGAACACGTCGGCTTGATGTTTTACACGCTGGGCCAACGCAAAGGCTTGGGTATTGGCGGCGCAGGCGAACCATGGTTTGTCGCGGCCAAGGATTTGACCAAAAACGAACTGATTGTCGTCCAAGGCCATGACCATCCTTTGCTTTATACGCAAAGCCTGATTATGAACGATTTAAGCTTCACATTGCCCGAACGTCCGAAAGAAGGACGCTATACCTGCAAAACGCGCTACCGTATGGCCGACGCGCCTTGTGCGTTGCGTTATTTAGATGATGAAACCATCGAGCTTGTTTTTGACGAGCCGCAGTGGGCAGTAACCCCAGGCCAATCTGCGGTACTGTATGACGGCGATGTGTGCTTGGGCGGCGGCATCATCATGTCCACCGACAAGCCTGTCATCATTACTGCTTAACACAAGGGCCGTCTGAAAACGAAGCGGCAGATTAAATCAAGCCTTTCTGACGGCCTTCATTCTAAAAAAACGACTAAAACAAAGACTGATCAATATGGAAAAACTCTGGCTCAAAAGCTACGAACAAGGTGTAAACCCTGAAATCGATATCTCTCAATACAGCTCTATCAGCGATGTATTTCGTCAAAGTGTCGAGAAATTCGCAGATAAACCTGCTTTTCAAAACATGGGCAAAACGCTGACTTATGCCGAAGTGGGCAAATTGGCGACCGATTTTGCATCTTACCTGCAAAACGTATTGAAACTGCCGCGCGGTGAGCGTGTGGCGATTATGATGCCGAACGTTTTGCAATATCCGATTGCGCTTTTCGGTATTTTGCAGGCAGGTTTGGTGGCAGTGAATACGAATCCGCTTTATACGCCGCGCGAGTTGGAGCATCAGTTGAAAGACAGCGGTGCGACCACGATTGTCGTGTTGGAGAACTTTGCCAATACATTGGAGTTGGTGTTGCCGCGTACGCAAATCAAACATGTGATTGTCGCATCAGTCGGCGAGATGTTTGGCATGATTAAAGGCGCGTTGATGAACTTCGTCATCCGCAAAGTGAAAAAAATGGTGCCGGAATACCGTATTCCCAATACCGTGACTTTTCAGACGGCCTTGAAGCAAGGTGCGGCAAATACGTTCAAACCAGTCGAGTTGACACGCGACGATACTGCCTTGTTGCAATATACAGGCGGCACGACCGGCGTGGCAAAAGGCGCCGTCCTCAGTCACGGCAATATCTGCGCCAATATGTTGCAGGCAAAAGAATGGATTAAAAACAGCCTGCACGAAGGCAAAGAAACGGTTATTGCCGCGTTGCCGCTTTATCATATCTTTGCCTTGACGGTAAACCTGATGATTTTCGCCAATACCGGTTCTAAAATCATCCTGATTACCAACCCTCGCGATATGAAAGGATTTATCGGTGAATTGAAAAAAGAGCCGATTAGCGTGTTCATCGGTGTGAATACCCTGTTTAATGCGATGGTCAACCGTCCGGATTTCGTCGAAGTCGATTTTTCCCGTTTGAAGCTAACTTTGGGCGGCGGTATGGCAACGCAAAAAGCCGTTGCGGAAAAATGGAAAAAAATCACCGGTACGCCGATTGTGGAAGCTTACGGCTTGACCGAAGCCAGCCCGGGCGTATGTTGCAATCCTTTGAATATCGAGGCTTACAGCGGCGGTATCGGTTTGCCGGTTCCTTCGACCGAAGTCGAATTACGCGATGCGAACGGCAAAGAAGTGCCTATCGGACAGCCGGGCGAATTGTGGGTACGCGGTCCGCAAGTGATGAAAGGCTATTGGAACCGTCCTGAAGAAACCGCCAAAGCAATCGATGCACGCGGCTTTTTAGAGACCGGCGACATTGCCGTGATGGATGAAAAAGGCTGGCTGAAGCTGGTGGACCGCAAAAAAGATTTGATTGTGGTATCCGGTTTCAATGTGTATCCGAACGAAATCGAAGAGGTAGTAGCCAGCAACGACAAAGTCTTGGAAGTCGCCTGTATCGGCGTGGCAAGCGAGAAAACCGGTGAAGCGATTAAGGTCTTCGTCGTACGCAAAGACCCGTCTTTGACCAAGGAAGAGCTGATCGATTTCTGCCGTAAAGAGCTGACTGCTTATAAAGTGCCGAAAGACATCGAATTCCGCGACGAGTTGCCAAAATCCAACGTTGGCAAAATCCTGCGCCGCGAGCTGCGCTGATATATAGAATCAGTATGATAAGGCCGTCTGAAAACGCTGTTTTCAGACGGCCTGAAGCTTTTGCCGTTTGCCAGAATATGCTGCTTCAAGTTAAAATCACACATTCCAACATGGGTATCACATCATGACTAAATTTATTTTCGTAACCGGCGGCGTTGTATCTTCTTTGGGTAAAGGTATCGCCGCCGCTTCTATTGCTACTATTCTCGAGTCGCGTGGCTTGAACGTGACCATGCTTAAGCTCGACCCGTATATCAACGTTGACCCGGGTACCATGAGCCCGTTTCAACACGGCGAAGTATTCGTAACCGATGACGGCGCGGAAACCGACCTCGACCTCGGTCACTATGAGCGTTTCATCAACGCCACCATGACCCGCCGCAACAGCTTCAGTACCGGCCAAGTCTATGAAAACGTGATTGCCAAAGAGCGTCGCGGCGACTATTTGGGCGGTACCGTACAAGTGATTCCGCATATTACCGATGAAATCAAACGCCGTATCCATGAAGGCGCGGCCGGTTATGATGTGGCGATTGTCGAAATCGGCGGTACAGTCGGCGATATCGAATCTTTGCCTTTCTTGGAAGCCATCCGTCAAATGCGCAGCCAGCTCGGCCGCAACAATACATTGTTTGCCCACCTGAGCTACGTGCCTTATATTGCCGCTGCCGGCGAAATCAAAACCAAACCGACCCAGCATACCGTTAAAGAAATGTTGAGCATCGGTTTGCAACCTGACATCCTGATCTGCCGTATGGACAGAGAAATGCCTGCGGACGAGCGCCGTAAGATTGCATTGTTCTGTAACGTTGAAGAACGTGCCATCGTGGGCAGCTACGATGTGGACAGCATTTACGAATGCCCTGAAATGCTGCACAACCAAGGCATCGACAGCATCATTACCGAGCAGCTCCAACTGAATGTCAAACAAGCCGATTTGACCGAATGGAAGAAAATCGTTCACGCGATTCGAAATCCGAAACATACCGTCAAAATTGCGATGGTCGGCAAATACGTTGATTTGACCGAGTCCTACAAATCACTGATCGAAGCCCTGAAACATGCCGGTATTCACACTGAAACCGACGTACAAATTACCTTTGTCGACAGCGAAAGCATTGAGAAGGGTAATGGCGACGTTTCCATGCTCAAAGACATGGACGCGATTTTGGTGCCGGGCGGCTTCGGTTCACGCGGCGTGGAAGGCAAAATTGCCGCCGTACGTTATGCACGTGAAAACAACGTACCATACTTGGGCATCTGCTTGGGCATGCAAATTGCCCTGATCGAATACGCCCGCGATGTTGCAGGCTTGAAAGGTGCGAACTCTACCGAGTTTGATTTGAAATGCGCTGCGCCTGTCGTTGCCCTGATTGATGAATGGCAAACTGCAGACGGCAGCGTAGAAACCCGTGACGAATCTGCCGATTTGGGTGGCACCATGCGTTTGGGCGCGCAAGAAGTTGACCTTAAACCGGGCAGCCTTGCCGCAAAAATCTACGGCAGCGAACATATCCGCGAACGTCATCGCCACCGCTACGAGGTCAATAATAACTATGTTCCTCAGTTGGAAAAAGCAGGTTTGGTCATCGGCGGCGTATCCGCAGGCCGCGAGCGTTTGGTTGAAACCATCGAATTGCCAAATCATCCTTGGTTCTTCGCGTGTCAGTTCCATCCGGAATTCACTTCCAATCCGCGCAAAGGCCATCCTTTGTTCAGCGCGTTTGTGAAAGCCGCGTTGGGTAACAAAAAAGCCTGATTGATGTGATTGAAAAAGCACCCGTTTCCGGGTGCTTTTTTGTTTTCAGACGGCCTTAGAAGTTATTTGTTTTCATTGATTTCACGGTCGTTCAAAGGTTGTACGGGACGGTTGTTTTCGCCGCCGATAATGTCGCGCATGGCTTTAAACTGCGCCGCATCTGCCTGAACCGGAGTTTTTAAGACAACCCAAGTAACGTTTTCGCTGCAAATAGGAAAGGCCGTCTGAAATTTCTTTCAGACGGCCTGTTTTATTTGATTATGTTGTAAAAAGTCTAAACTCTAATGAATAAAAGTGTTTCTCAAGATGAAAGTAGTTGTTTGTAGCATTAGAAAACATTAATATTGCTAAACGTGTTTTCACGAGATTTTAACTTTGTTTTGGAGAGAATAATGAAAAAATCGATTATCGCTTTGGTTATTGCCGGTTTGCCGCTGGCTGCATCTGCAGAAGTGATTCTGTATGGTCAAATCAAAAGCAGCGTGACCGTCGGTCAGGTAAAAATCAAAGGTGATGCAGGTTCTGAAACCAGCGCTACCGCAACCAGCATCAATGACAATACCTCCCGCATCGGTTTCAAGGGCAGCGAAAACTTGGGCGGCGATTTAAAAGCCATTTGGCAAGTTGAACAAAAAACAGCCATTACCGGCGGTTCCCAAGGTTTTGCCACTCGTGACTCCTTCATCGGTTTGCAAGGTAACTTCGGTAAGATTCGTGCCGGTAAGCTCAGCAATATGCTGAATGAAATGGATACCATCGATCCATGGATGTACAAAACCAATGCCGCAGGCTTGGGCATCTTTACCCGTACCGGCAACCGTAACGCCGCTGTACGCTACGACAGCCCGGATTTCGGCGGATTCAAATTCAACGTGTCTTACGCACCGCGCGACAACCGCAATCCTTCAGACAAATACACGCACACCAAATCGGCCAAAGACCAATACACCGGCGGCGTGAGCTTCTCTAAAAACGGCTTTACCGCCAATGCGGCTTACGGCCACTACAACGGCGCGTACACCGACAAATCAGGCAAAGTCAAAGCGGCGCAAATCGCCAAAGTCGAAACTTATTACGATAAAGACAATCTCTTTGTCGGTGGCGGCGTACACTATGCCAAAGGCCATGAGACAGGCAACGAATATTTAGGTTATTTCACCGATGGTTTTAATGAGTACAAGGGTAGTGACATTACTGTCGATACAGGCAAATCTGAAGCCGTGAAAGTAGTTGATGCAGCGGTAACTGTCGGCTACAAATTGGGCAATGTTACACCGCGCATTACTTACGCGCACGGCTGGCCTGCCAAGGGCGTGAACAGCGGCGAAAAATTGGTGGATAAATTCGACCAAGTCGTTGTCGGCGGTCAATACACCTTCAGCAAACGCACCGGCGTAGTTGCCCAACTGGCGTATCTGAAAGTCGGCAATAAAACCCGTCTGACTGCAGCCAATAAAGGCGGCGTTGAACAAAAAGCCGCTTCTGTGGGCCTGTATCACAAATTCTAAGCCGTCTTGAATGACAAGGCCGTCTGAAAAATTTCAGACGGCCTTTTTCTTGATTAAAGTGGTTTATTTGTCGTGGTTGGTCAGCGTTGTACCGTGACGGCCGCCGCGTTCTTTCAAACGTTGTACCAAGCCTTCGACCGTTGTCGGCATACCGTCGATACAGAATGCCTGATACAGGGCGGTGTGCAGGGCGTCGTTGCGGCTGAACGCATTGCCGATCAGCTTCCAATCGCCTTTGCGCGGCTTGATCCAGCGGTGGTTTACTGTGTCGCCGTAAGCGAATACTTTGTAAGATGAACGCTTGTCTTTGCTGTAAGTAAAGGACGTGCGGGCGCAATAGAGGCCTTCGACGGAGAGGTTGTCGTAGCCTTTGTCGGAGCGCACATTCAAGACGTAGCGGATGCTGTTGTCAGGCGCAGGCATGATTTGCAGGCTGCTGAGCAGGATTTTGGGCTGCTTGCCGTAGGTTTCGTTGACATAGAGGTCGAACCAATCGCCCGATTGGGTATCGGGCAGGGGTGGCAACTCAGCTTGGTGTTCTTTAAATTCGCGTGCGGCAACTTCTTCAGGGCTTTCCTGATAACGCGTGTTGGTCAGCGTATCCTTTTGGCTGAAACCCAAAGCAAATGCTTGAGTTGCGGCAAGGCTGAGAGCGAGAAGGGCAAAACGGCGCATAGACAGCTCCAAAGTGAAAAACGGCTTTATTTTATGGGCTTGCAGGGTGGGGTGCAAGTAAGTACGGTATAATTGACGTTAATTCTGATTAATATGACGAGTTTTCATCATGAATACACAAACTCTGGATGTCATCGGTTTGAAATGCCCGCTGCCGATTTTGCGTGCCAAAAAAGCTTTGGCGCAAATGCAGGAAGGCGAAGTGCTGACCGTATTGGCTACCGATGGTGGCGCGCCCGGTGATTTTGAAGCGTTTTGCCGTCAGACCGGGCATGTTTTGTTGGAATCGAGCGAAGCCGACGGCGTGTTCAAGCTGGTGTTGAAGCACAGATAAAGGCCGTCTGAAATGTCTAAAGCCGTCACGTTGTCTGCCGCTGTATTGGCTGTCTGCCTGAGTGCATGCGGCAATGAAGGCGTTTTGCCGCAGAACGCTGCCGATTATGCCCAAAATGTAACCGACTTGTTCCGCCAAAGCTGCGTGGCCGCAGACGGCGATGCCGCCCTTGTCGGCGAGTTTGCCAATGCTAATAAACTGGTTTTATTGTCGAAAAAAGATATTGCCGATTTGCCTGCCGGAATGATGGATTTGGAGGCATTAAGCATTTGGAAGAAAACGGAAAACGGCGCAGATTATTATTTGAGCCTGACTGAAGACAGTTGTAGCGTGCGCACGGCTAAAGCCGACGACCATCTGATTTTTAAACAATTTTTGGCTTTGGCAGAAAATCCGCCGCAAGGTTTGAACGCTGAGTTGCGTACCGATAATTTGTCGAAAGCCCCGTTGCCTATGCGTCAGATTTCCTACGCATGGCGCGCGTCTGGCAGTCCGAAAGAAACCTTGTTGACCGTTAAAACAACGTCGTCCGAGCATTTTCCGGTACAGGCTGTTTTTTATTTGACCCATCATTCTTACGACAATAAGGCCGCCATTTTACCTTAGATCAGTTGACGATTGAAACATCAAATCGATAGAAACCGTTACCGCCGAATAAAGGCCGTCTGAAACATTATCAAACCAAACCACTCGAAAGTAAGCTATGCAAACCCTGACCATCATTCGCCCCGACGATATGCACTTACACCTGCGCGACGGCGATGCGCTCAAAGCCGTTGCCCCGTACACCGCCCGACAAATGGGCCGCGCGGTTATCATGCCCAACCTGAAGCCGCCCGTCGTCAGCGTTGTCGATGCCCAAGCATACAAAGCGCGCATTATGGCCGCCCTGCCAGAAGGCAGCACCTTCCAGCCGTTGATGACGCTTTATTTGACCGACAACGCCACTCCCGAACTCGTGCGTGAAGCCAAGGCTGCCGGTATTGTGGCTTTCAAACTCTATCCAGCAGGCGCAACCACCAATTCCGATTCCGGCGTAACCGACTTGTTTAAGCTGATTCCCGTGTTGGAAGAAATGGCGAAACAGGGCATTTTGTTCTTGGTTCACGGCGAAGTGACCGATCCTGAAATCGATATTTTCGACCGTGAGGCCGCCTTTATCGAACGCGTGATGAAGCCGGTTTTGGTGCAAGTGCCAAACCTTAAGGTCGTGTTTGAACACATCACTACTGCCGAAGCAGCACGACTGGTATTGGAAGCTGGCGATAATGTGGCCGCGTCCGTGACGCCGCAACACTTGCTGCTCAACCGCAACGACCTTTTGGTCGGCGGCGTGCGCCCTCATCATTTCTGCCTACCTGTACTCAAACGTGAAACCCACCGTCAGGCTTTGGTTGCCGCCGTTACCGGCGATAAGGCGCACAAATTTTTCCTCGGCACGGACTCTGCGCCACATGCCAAAACTGCCAAAGAAAATGCTTGCGGTTGCGCCGGTATGTTCAGCGCGATGACCGCCATCGAGCTTTATGCCGAAGTGTTTGAGAAAGCAGGCGCATTGGACAAACTGGAAGCCTTTGCTTCTAAAAACGGCCCGCGTTTCTACGGTCTGCCTGAAAATTCTGATACCATCACACTGGTCAAACAAACGCAAACCGTACCTGCTAGCGTACCTTACGGCGATGGCGAGCTTGTACCGATGAGGGCTGGCGGCGAGATTGAATGGACGGTGCAATATTAAATTTGCCGTCAATGAGACATAAAAAGAAACAACCTGCTTGAAAGGGCAGGTTGTTTTTTATTGTCGTTCAGACGACCTGTCATGGGGAGAGGAGGCAGACAAGGCCGTCTGAAAACCGGATTAGAGTGTGTGTTTATTCGGTCAACATGGGTTTCAGCGCTTCCCAAGCCTGCGGCAGTTGGGTAAAGCCGTCCGAAGCCATCAAATGGCCGCCTTCGGGAATATGGGTAACAGGGCTTTTGAGTTTGGCCGCCATGTCCAAAGTCAGTTCGGGCGGAACATGGGTGTCGTTGTCGGAAACCAGACAGTGTTTGGGCATGTCGATTTTGCGCAGGATGTCGAAATCGGGCGACGCTGCTTTAATGTAGGCATCGAGTGCAGGCAGGGGCGGCAGTGTATCGGCAAAACCGGCGGCAAGCAACAGACCGCCGATTTTTTGCGGCTGTTGGCGGCTGAGGAAATGAAGGAGGGTAATGCAGCCTAGGCTGTGGCCGACTAGGAGGGTATGGGCATCGGGCTTGCCGATGTGCTGGTCAAGGGTAAACTGCCACGCGGTCGTGCTTGGTTTGTCGGGATTGGGCATGGCGAGTGAGATTGCTTGTGCGCCGGTGCTTTTGACTTGGGCGCAAAGCCAGTCAAACCAGTTGCCGTGTGGATTGCCTTCAAAGCCATGTACGATATAAACGCGTCGATTCATGTTTCTCCTCCTTCAGACGGCCTGAGACTTTTGTCTAAATCTCTGCCTGTAAGCATTTATTATACCATGTTTGTTTATGTTTTATTGTTTGTTGTTTTGTCAGGATGATTGATTAAGTTTTTGTTGTTAAATGATATTTGCAAGAATAATAAAGCAAACAACACGGCAGGGGCGGATGGCTTTGCCGTGTTGTTCGGGTTTGAAATATATATGGGCCGTCTGAAAAAAAAACAGTTTAGAAATAGCCTTGCTTTTTGCGCTCTTCCATCGCTGCTTCCGATACGCGGTCATCCATGCGCGTGGCGCTGCGTTCGGAAAGGGTCGCGGCGGCGGTTTCGGCAATGATGTCTTCGGGCGTGGCGGCGGTACTGGCAACAGGGCAGGTGCAGGAAATATCGCCGACGGTACGGAAACGGACGTCGCGGATTTGGGTAACTTCTCCTTCGCGCTTCGGCGTCAATGGTGTAACGGGAACAAGTAAGCCGTTGCGTTCGACAACTTCGCGTTTGTGGGTGTAATAAATCGGCGGCAGGGCGAGTTTTTCGTGTGCGATGTATTGCCAGATGTCCAATTCCGTCCAGTTGGAAATCGGGAACACGCGCATGTTTTCGCCTTGGAACAGGCGCGTATTGTAGAGCGACCATAATTCAGGACGTTGGTTTTTAGGATCCCATTGGCCGAACTCGTCGCGGAAAGAGAAGATGCGTTCTTTGGCGCGCGCTTTTTCTTCATCGCGGCGTGCGCCGCCCATCAGCGCATCAAAGCCTTGTTCTTCGATGGTTTCAACCAGCGTAACGGCTTGGGCGGCGTTGCGTGAATCGGTTTCTCGGCGCAAGACGACGCTGCCTTTGCGGATGGACTCTTCTACGCTGCCGACCACAAGTTGTACGCCGGTACGCGCGACCGTGTCATCGCGGAACTGAATCACTTCGGGGTAATTGTGGCCGGTATCGACGTGCAGGAGTTTGAACGGCAGCTTCAGCGGACGGCCTTCGATTTGGAAGGCTTTGACGGCAAGCGCCAGCAATACGACGGAGTCTTTACCTCCGGAAAACAGCAAGGCCGGATTTTGAGCATTGGCAATCACTTCGCGGATGATGTAGATAGACTCGGCTTCGAGCCAGTCGAGGTGGTGGTTTTGGATAGACATTTTTTCTCTCTTTGCAACCTTGGCGATAGCCGATACTTTAGTGAGGCCGTCTGAAAAAGGGAAAGAATGGTTTGTTTGTTGCAAAGATGTTTTTGTTATATTGCAAGGTCGTGTTTTTCAGACGGCCTTTGCGCTTTAACTTATTTTTAACCCGATTTCTCTGACGAAGCGCCTATCTTGGCGTACACTTTGGTCTTTTATAAATGAGAATGGTTTATGTATCACGGCGAGAGATTTAATGCGTACAGCCATTTGGCCGGTTTCTTGTTGGCAGTGGCGGCGTTGGTGCTGATGCTGGTGAAAGCGGTGGAATCGGCGGACGGCTATCGGATTGCCGGTGCACTGACTTACGGAGTCTGCCTGCTGCTTTTGTATTTGGGTTCAACCTTATACCACAGTATTCCGCAGCCGAAGGCCAAGGCGATTTTGCAAAAGGTCGATCATTGCATGATTTATCTTTTGATTGCAGGTAGCTATACGCCGTTTACGCTGATTACCCTTCACGGCGGTTGGGGCTGGTCGCTTTTCGGCGTGTCGTGGGGACTGGCTTTAGTGGGTATCATTCAAGAGCTGACGATTGGGCGCAAAAGTGAGAAACGGCTGCTGTCGATGGTGATTTATGTGTTGATGGGCTGGCTGATTGTGGTGGCGGTATGGCCGCTGATACAGTCGCTTTCGGCTGGTGGATTATTTTGGCTGGTGTTGGGCGGCGTATTGTATAGCGCGGGGATTTATTGGTTTATCAACGATACGAAAATCCGTCACGGCCACGGTATCTGGCACTTGTTTGTCTTGGCAGGCAGTTTAACGCAATTTATCAGCATTTATTTTTATGTGTTGTAGATTCAGACGGCCTGAGACCTTTGCAAAATTCCTTTCCCCCAACAGCCGAAACCTAAACACAGGTTTTCGGCTGTTTTTGTTTCGAATATCCACTGATTTTACCCAAATATCCCCTTAATTCCCCCCGGATACCTGATAATCAGGCATCCGGGCCGCCTTTTAGGCGCAAACAGGCACACTTAGCCTGTTGGCGGCTTTCAATAGGTTCAAACACATCGCCTTCAGATGGCTTTGTGCACTCACTTTAATCAGTCCAAAATAGGCTGCCCGGGCATAGCGGAACTTACGGTGCAGCGTACCGAAACTTTGTTCGACCACATAACGGGTCTTCGACAAATATCGGTTGCGTTTGGTTTGCGCTTCCGACAGCGGATGTTTGCGGTGGGCTTTGCGCATAATGCCGTCCTGCAGTCGACGCTCTTTCAGATGTTGCCGGTTTTCCTTACTGTCATAGCCTTTATCGGCATAGACGGTCGTACCTTTGGGCAGTCCTTCCAACAAAGGCGACAGGTGTTTGCACTCATGGGCATTGGCGGGGGTAATGTGCAGTTTCTCGATATAGCCTTTCTCATCGGTACGGGTATGTTGTTTGTAACCGAGTCTGTATAAACCGTTTTTCTTTATCTAACGGGCATCTCTGTCTTTACTCGGCGTGGTTTGGCCGCTGACTTGTCCTTCTTCATCGACTTCTATGGCCTGGCGCTGTTTGCTGCCGGCGGTCTGAATAATGGTGGCGTCAATGACGGCAGCGGATGCTTTCTTTACTTTTAGGCCTTTTTCGGTCAGTTGGCAGTTAATCAGTTTTAGCAATTCGGACAGGGTGTCGTCTTGCGCCAGCCAGTTGCGGTAGCGGCATAAGGTGCTGTAATCGGGGATGCTCAACTCGTCGAAACGGCAAAACAGGTTGAAGTCGATGCGGGTGATGAGGCTGTGTTCGAGTTCGGGATCGGAGAGGCTGTGCCATTGTCCGAGCAGGACGGCTTTGAACATGGACAACAGGGGATAGGCGGGACGGCCGCGGTGGTCTCGAAGGTAACGGGTTCTTTGACGATTCAGGTATTGTTCGATCGGTTTCCAATCAATCAGCTGATCCAACTTCAATAGTGGGAAACGGTCGATGTGTTTGGCAATCATGGCTTGTGCGGTTTGCTGGAAGAAGGTGCTCATGAGAAATCCCCTAAATGTCTTGGTGGGAATTTAGGGGATTTTGGGGAATTTTGTAAAGGTCTCAAACTGCCTTAGCATTGAATGTCCAGATTCCCGGAATGACGGTTTAGAAGTTACCCTAAACCTCAAAAAAAACCTGCACCTTAATCAGTTGGCGGTTTAGTCCGACTTTTGGGGTGCAGATCAAGCTTTCAGACGGTATTTCCTTTAAAACTTCATTTCAAGCGCGAGGCTGAAGTTCCTGCCCGGTGCGGCATACCTTCCATAGTTACTGTCGCCGCCGTGCCGGTTTGCCGTGCTTTCCGCAGTCTGGCGCAAGGATTCCCAAGTAACGTAGCGGTAGTTGCCGATATTGTAGATAGCCGCCCTCAAGGTCAGCCGTTTTTTCAGATTAAGATAGGCGGAAACATCTGCCGTCGACCAAGCAGACGACGCTCTTTTTGCCGAATATCGTTTTTGATCGCCTGCCAGATAAGCAAGTTCATCAGGGTTTTTCCCTTTGGAATAGGTCAGCATAATGTTTGCGCCCCATTTCCCCTCGGGCTGGTCGTATCCGAACCCCAAAACATAACGCGACGGCTGTACCGCATCCAAAGCATAGCTGCGGAGGGACAGTCCCGGCCGGTTGGATACCGATTTCGGTTTGATACGGTTGTACGCCAAAGTCGTGTACAAACCTTCGGGCAGTTTGTGATACACACCGTTCCAGTCGATTTTTCCCAAGATGTTGATGCCTTGGAGCGACATATTTTGGGCATTGTAATAATCGCGTATATCAATCTCTGTCAATTGTCCTGCCTGATTCGGCAATTTGGTTTTTTGATCGGCAACGGCAATCATATCGGTATAACGGTTGCGGAAGCTGCTGATTTCCAAAAAGCCGAAATCGCCCTTCCACTGCAAACCGATTTCGCGGTTGGCTGCCTTTTCCGATTTCAGGGCAGGACGCTGCCAGCCTTTCGGATAATCGTGATAAATGTCTATCCCGAAAAGTTCTTGGAAGGAGGGCGTTCTGAAGCCGCTGGAGGCGCGGTAAGACAAAGAAAAATGCCGGTTCGGTTTGAACACGATGCCGCTGTTCCACGAACGGTCAACATACCGCCCGCTGCGGACGAGTTCTTCCGACGTGGTAAAGTTTTGCCGGTCGTACCTGCCGCCCAAGCTGAAATCGAAATATTTGCCGATTGAAAAACGGTCGTTCAAAGAAATGTGGATATTGCTGCCGTTGATTTTTCTTGGCACGCATTTGCGGGAACGCAGGGTTTCGATGTAGCCGCAGACCGACCCTTCGACGACTTCGGGCTTACCCAAAAGATACTTGTCTCCCTTATCGGTGTAATCCGAGTATTCCGAAATCCTTGCCGCATTGTGGGAAAGCTGTTCGGGGCGGGAGATCGCTTTGGAAGCATCGTAACCGAAGCCCAAAGTCAGATGGTGTTTCGTCCATTTGTTTTTCAGCGACTTCTCAAACGAGGCATTCAAAACATTGTGCTGTTCGCGGTAGTGGAAACGGTCGCTGCTGTCGTAGGAATACGGCTTGTCTGCCGACGCGCGGCAGGATTTGTCCACGGCAGGATACACGGCGCAATTCAGCTTCAGCGTGTTGTTGTCGGTTGCCACGCCCTGTTTGTCAAACGACAACACCGCCTTGTCCGCCCAATTGTCAGAATACGCTTCGTTTTCATAACGGTACAGCAAACCCATACGGCGGCGGCGGTGATGTTCGTCTATAAATTTGGTGCGGGAATATTTCAAACCTATGCCCTTGACCCATTTTTCTTTGTTTTTATCCCACGCTTCTATATTCGGCACAAAATACAAGCCGTCGCGGAAATCGTTGCCGTCGTACACCCCGCTCTTGTCGCTAAACTTTTTCGCCTCGTCCGTACCGTAATACTGTTTTTCCGTCATATCGCGGATGTCGTAACGCTGTTTGGTATCCTCAAACACGCCGCCGACATAATGCCTGCCGCCGAAGCGGTAGTCCAGCTTGGCAAGCCACGAACCGCTGCGGTAATCCATCGGATCGGGCAATATCCTGCCGCCGCCTGTGTACGATTGGGCGGACAGGTTTTCGTGGCGCGCCTGCGCCTCCCGCACCATCGCTTCTTCTTCACTGTTTAAAGCCTGACCTTTTGAACGGCGTTCTTCCACCCAGCGGTTGAGCTGGTTTTTCAAATATTTCCCGTTGCCCGCCAATTTTGCCACAGGCTTGAGCTCACTCTCGCCCTCCGCCAGGAAATATTCTGCCTTTTTATTCGGACTCTGAATATCGTATGTCTGGCGGAACGCGTCCAAACGGTCTATGCCGTATTCCACCCCGTCCGCAATATCGCCGTGCGGGCGCGTTTCCCGCCCTTGGCGTTCGGTTCGGATTAACAGCCCTTCCCAACCGTCCTTACTGAAACCCGCGCCGAGCGACTTCATAAATTGGCGGTTTTTACTGCCGTAGGCGGTTTTTGCCTGTATCCCCCAACTTTTGCCGTCTGAAATCAGGTCTGCCGCCTCTTTGGTGCGGAGGGAGACTGCTCCGCCGAGCGCACCGCTGCCGTGATCGGAAGAACCGGCACCTTTGTCGATTTCTACCGTACCGACGTTTTCATATTCGATTTCGTTGATTGCACCGCTGCCGCCGCGTCCGCCGTATCCGCTCAATGCACCCTGCACGGTAAACGCCTGTATTTGGGCAACACCGTCGACCGAAACCGCCACACGGTTTTTATCCACGCCCCGTATCGAATAACCGCCGCTCGCGCCGTTACCTTGTTCGACGACGGCCACGCCCGGATCGTAGCGCGTCAGGTCGCGGATACCGAGTACCTGTTCTTTGTTCAACGTTTCCGACGTTTTGACGATTTTGCCCAAACCGGTCGCCTCTTTCGATCGCCGTCCCACTTTGGCGGCACGGACGGTAATCTCCTTCAATGATTGACTTTGCGCCGCATCAGATGCCGCCGTTTCGGGGTTTGCCGCATATGATGGGAAAGCGGCTGCAATGGCCAAGGCGGTCAGGGTAAGCGGGAATGTATGCCTTCTGTTCATCGTGTTGCCTCCTTGTCATCTTTCTTCGCACCAAATACCACACCGATTTTTTGTTGGGGTTCGGCAAAGCTGCCGCCCAATTCCGATGCATGAGGTCCGTAAAAGCCCCCTGTTACATGAAGGTTCTCGGCTTTAAACGGTTTGGAGGATGTTGCACCCCTGCCAAGCAGGTCGATACCTGTATCACGGGTACGTGCTGCTGCATGGAAACCGTTGTGCTCAATAATACCGTTTTCAATATAGAAGGCAGGTTCTACACCATTTTTCTCCATCAGGGTGCCGGAAAGGGACTTGTTGGCAAAGTTAACGTCGAATTCGGCTTTTGCCGCTTTATCCGCATGGTTATCCCATTGGATCGGCGCGCCGATACGGGCTTCCCATGAACCTCTATAGTGGACATTCCCAATTTTGGGGATGTCTGCCTCGGAAGTGCGGATACCTTTTATGAAAAGGTCGATATTCCTGTATGCAGAAGCGGGTTGGACAGGTGATTTTCCATCCGTGCCTACGCTTTCCGCGTTGTTTCCTTCATTTTTTCCTGCTGTATTTGCTTCCCCGTTATCTTCCTCTGCCGGCAACTCGGAAGAAGCATGACCGTCATCGGTATCATTTTCCAAACCGTCTTCACCGTCTTCAGGCTCTAAACTTTCATTTTCATCATCAGGTCCCGCGCCTTCATGATCGGAATCTTCGTCCTCTGTTGCAGTCGGTTTGACGACGGGACGGTCGGTTTGCATCCGTCCGATTTTCACATAGTTCAGAAAATCGCAGCAGGTTCGGATTGTCGTTTTCCTGCCGTCGGCAAGAACGATGGTTTGAGTATCTTTGACCAAGGAGATTTCACGCCCTTCGACAAGGAGTTTGTCAGGATGGGCAAAGTCGGGCATAGGCTCGGCAATAAACGGACGTGCCTTAGGATCGGCAGCTTCGTCGGCGGCAATTTTCAGCGAATCCAAGATTTTGGTATGCGTTTCAGACGGCACGGAGCTATTTTGTTTGCCTGCGAATACGCCGAATACGCTTTTGTCGTTGCTGATAAACCGTCCGGCAAGCTCTTCTCCGTTATCGCCGAAAAAACCGCCCTCAAGCCGCTGATCGGCATCGGCATGGAAAAACAAATGCTCCTTACCGGCATGTTTTTCCGCTAAATCAGGATTGACCTTGGCACTGCCGATAAAGCGGTTGCCGTCCAATTTTGCAGTAATGTTGTAAATGATCAGCGGCTTTTTAGGTTCATCTGGATTATTCTTATTTTGCACATACTGATTTTTAATCAACTTACCTTCCAGGTTTTTTTTGTCGAAATTAACCGTATATTCGGCAGGATGTTTTTCCCTGTCGTCGGCATCCCTAGCCGCATAAGAAGTTGCACCAATATTATTACCATAATATGTGTTATAACCCAAATTCTCACTGGCAACCGCCTGACCTGTCCGATGACGTTTGGCATCGGTCATATATTGCCAGTTACCGGAATATTTCACCGTTCCCGCGCTCGGTAAAGATTGGGAGGGATGTTCTCCGGAATAATATACAAACCCGTCATAACCAAACCGGTGGGTAAACCGCTTACCACCTGAGTTCTGTTTGATTTCGTCTTCTCCTGTTTGAGTATAAACATATCCGGCCCGGACATATTTATATTGATACACAGCATCTTTTGAATCGGACGTGTAGATTTGTGCATTAGGATGCCGTCCTTTGATTTCCTTTTTAAGTTTGTCGACCTGTTCTTGCGGCGTACCGTCTAAAAACAGGATATCCTCCTCTTTAAGCGGCAGATACTCCTCTGCCTGATGCTTATCGGGAATTTCCGTACCGTCTTTGTTATAAAAAGCAATATTCCGCCTTGGCAACCGCATTGCCGCACCGACGGCGGGCTGGTTGACCGGCGTGGTTTCTATAGAAGGTTTGGCAGGAGCCGGAGCAGGAATATCCTCAGGCTTGGAAGGTTTGGAATCTGACGGGGTTTGCGCGGTCGGCGTTGATTCGACAACAGGCTGCACGCCGAAATTGCCGCCGATACAAGATGCCAAAAGTAAGGGCAACAAGACAATGCCGCCATAATTCGGTTTACACATCCCTACTTTTCCTCTATTTGATTAATAATAATTATCATTATATTAATATGCACAGATAATATCAACCCAAGACCTTTGCAAAAAAGCCCTTCCCACGACAGCCGAAATCCAAACACAGGTTTTCGTCTAATTCCGCTCCTAATTACTCCTGATTTTACCCAAATATCCCCTTAATTCCCCTTGGATACCTGATTAATCAGGCATCCGGGCCGCCTTTTAGGCGGCAACAGGCGCACTTAGCCTGTTGGCGGCTTTTAAAAGGTTCAAACACATCGCTTTCAGATGACTTTGTGCACTCACTTTAATCAGCCCGAAATAGGCTGCCCGGGCATAGCGGAATTTACGGTGCAGCGTACCGAAGCTTTGTTCGACTACATAACGGGTCTTCGACAAATATCGGTTGCGTTTGGTTTGTGCTTCCGTCAGCGGGCGGTTGCGGTGGGCTTTGCGCATAATGCCGTCCAGCAACTGATGCCCTTCCAGATGTTGCCGGTTTTCCTTACTGTCATAGCCTTTGTCGGCATAGACGGTCGTACCTTCGGCAATACCTTCCAGCAAAGGCAACAGATGGTTGCACTCATGGGTATTGGCGGGAGTGATGTACAGTTTCTCGATATAGCCTTCCTCATCGGTACGGGTATGTTGTTTGTAACCGAGTTTGTAAAGGCCGTTTTTCTTTATCCAACGGGCATCGCTGTCTTTACTCGGTGTGGTTTGACCTCTGACTTGTCCTTTGTTATTGACTTCTATAGCCTGACGCTGTTTGCTGCCGGCAGTCTGAATAATGGTGGCGTCAACGACGGCAGCAGATGCTTTCTCTACTTTTAGGCCTTTTTCGGTCAGTTGTCGGTTAATCAGTTCCAGCAATTCGGACAGGGTGTCGTCTTGCGCCAGCCAATTGCGGTAGCGGCATAAGGTGCTGTAATCGGGGATGCTCAGTTCGTCAAAACGGCAAAACAGGTTGAAATCGATGCGGGTGATGAGGCTGTGTTTGAGTTCGGGATCGGAGAGGCTGTGCCATTGTCCGAGCAGGACGGCTTTGAACATGGACAACAGGAGATAGGCGGGACGGCCGCGGTGGTCTCTAAGGTAACGGGTTCTTTGATGATTCAGGTACTGTTCGATCGGCTGCCAATCAATCACTTGATCCAACTTCAATAGTGGGAAGCGGTCGATGTGTTTGGCGATCATGGCTTGGGCGGTTTGCTGAAAGAAGGTGCTCATGGAAAATCCCCTAAATGTCTTGGTGGGAATTTAGGGGATTTTGGGGAATTTTGCAAAGGTCTCGGCCTGAAATAAAAAAACCTCTCAGTTTGACTGAGAGGTTTTTGTTTGTCGTTAACCTGGGTTTTTGTCGTGGAATTCGTGGAATTCATAGTTGTAGGTCAGCTCTTTTCCGGCTTTGGTTTGCGCCAGATAATCGTCGTAAACCGCACGGATTTCCTTACGTAGCAGGAAAAGGGCGATTAAGTTCGGCAAGACCATAAAGCCGTTGAACATATCGGACATGCTCCAAACCAAATCCACTTTGCCCAAGGTGCCCAATACGATGGCCACTAAAACCAGTGCGCGGTAGATGCCCAAGTGTTTGCCACGGAATAGGAAGCGGATATTGGATTCGCCGAAGTAGTACCAGCCGATGATGGTGGTAAAGGCGAAGAAGGTCAGACAGACGGCGAGCAATTGCGAACCGAAACCCGGGAAGGCTTTGTTAAAAGCCAGTTGGGTAACCGCCGCGCCGGTTTCGCCGGACAAGTTAGCGTCGGTCAGCAGGATAATCAGCGCAGTTGCCGTGCAGACCATCAGCGTATCGATGAAGATACCGATAAACGCGGCCATACCTTGTTGCACAGGGTGTTTGACGTTGGCGGTCGCATGAGCGTGCGGGGTCGAACCCATACCGGCTTCATTGGAAAACAGGCCGCGTGCCACACCGAAGCGGACGGCCTCGCGCATACCGATACCGGCCGCACCGCCCAATACCGCTTCAGGATTGAAGGCGGCGACAAAGATACTGTGGAACATCGGGATGATGTGGTCGGAGAATTTGAACAAAATAATTACGGCACATAAGATGTAAATCACCGCCATAAACGGCACGACAAATTGCGCGATACCGGCAATGCGGTTGATGCCGCCGATGATGATCAGGCCGGCGAATACCGCCAAAGCAATGCCGACAGCCATCGGAGGAATATCGAAAGCCAAATTCATGGCCGAGGCAATGGAATTGGATTGGGTTGCGTTACCGATGAAGCCTAGCGCGATAATCAAGGCGATGGAGAAAAAGCCGGACAGGAAACGCGCCGCACCACGGCCGATTTTCGGCGTCAGACCATGCGTAATGTAAAATGCAGGGCCGCCGATGTATTTTCCGTGGCTGACCACGCGGTATTTTTGCGCCAAAACGGCTTCTGCAAAAATGGTAGACATGCCCAAAATGGCAGACAACCACATCCAAAAAATGGCACCCGGGCCACCGGCAGTAATCGCAGTGGCGACACCGGCAACGTTACCGGTACCGATTTGAGCAGAAATCGCCACGGCAAGCGCTTGAAATTGAGACAGAGATTTGCCTTCGTGGTCTTTGTCTTTTTTGCTGAACAAGCCGCCGAAAACGGATTTGAAACCCGTCCCCAATTTGGTCACTTGCGGCGCGCCCAAGTACAGGGTAAAAAACAGGCCGATACCGATTAAGGCATAAATCAGCAGGTAGTCCCAAAGAACCTGATTGACTGCACCCACCAGAGCAGACAATATTTCTTCCATAATAAAACCTTTAATAAAAACAATAAAAATAAAATGATACGGGTAACTACTCCCACTCATTTTTCGCGTTTGGCAATATCGGCGAGCAGGCCGTTTTGCCATTCGATACCGGTTAAGTTGTTAACAATTTTGACCGATTTTGTCATCATACCGTAAACCTTCGTGAATTAAAACGAAAAACTGACAAAGGTTTGCCGCAAATGTGCTTCTTTATTTAAAAAAGTTTTTTTTGTTTTCAGACGGCCTTTTTTGCAAATATTCGGGCCGTCTGAATATTTTGGGTAAAGACAACTTATGATAAAATGCACGCCTTACAAATGAAGCAAATTCCGCCTCAACGCGTGAAAAAACGAAAGGAATCAACATGGCAGGCCATAGTAAGTGGGCAAATATCCAACACAAAAAAGCCCGACAAGATGCCAAACGCGGCAAAATCTTCACCCGTCTGATTAAAGAAATTACCGTTGCTGCCCGCATGGGCGGCGGCGATCCCGGCGCAAACCCGCGCCTGCGTCTGGCTTTGGAAAAAGCCGCTGAAAACAATATGCCTAAAGACAACGTGCAACGTGCCATCGATAAAGGTACGGGCAATCTGGAAGGCGTGGAATACATCGAGTTGCGTTACGAAGGCTACGGCATTGGCGGCGCGGCTTTGATGGTGGACTGTCTGACCGACAACAAAACCCGTACCGTTGCCGATGTGCGTCACGCGTTCACTAAAAACGGCGGTAATTTGGGTACCGACGGCTGCGTAGCGTTCAACTTCGTTCATCAAGGCTATTTGGTGTTTGAACCGGGCGTTGACGAAGATGCGCTGATGGAAGCGGCTTTGGAAGCCGGTGCGGAAGATGTGATCACCAACGACGACGGTTCCATCGAAGTGGTTACCGCGCCGAACGACTGGGCGGGCGTGAAAGCAGCATTAGAAGCCGCAGGCTACAAATCTGTTGACGGCGACGTTACCATGCGCGCCCAAAACGAAACCGAGTTGAGCGGCGAAGATGCGGTTAAGATGCAAAAACTGATTGACGCATTGGAAGATTTGGATGACGTACAAGACGTTTACACTTCTGCCGTGTTGAATCTGGATTAAACAGTTTAAAGAATAAAAGGCCGTCTGAAATTTCAGACGGCCTTTTTATATCGAAACCAATCAGATTTTTCTGGTTTTCAACCAAGCCCAAAGCAGCAGTAATACCACGAAGCTGAAATACAAAATACTCCACACCGGCAGGGCGACGCCGAATAGATAGTCCGGCTCGGCGCAGTTGCCAAAGCCGCGGACGATGGGTTCAAACCAATCGAACAAAGGCCAGTCGCGCAGGCGGAAGGTCCAAGGTGCGCCGCAAGAAGGGGCGGTGCCGGGCGGCAGGCTTTGCAACCAAATTTGATAGGCGGCGACACCGGCGCCGTAAACGGCCGGGGCGGCAATCAACAATGCCGAGAGCAAACGGGCAAATTTGGAAGATTGGGAACTGAACGCCGTAACAATGGCCAACAGCCCGACACCTAATACGCACAAGCGTTGCAGGATGCACAATACGCACGGGTTCATGCCCAAAACGTATTGGGAAATAAAGGAGCCGCAGGCGGCAAATATGGAGAGGACGACTAAAAATAAAACAGTCTTGCGGAAAAAGTTCATCACATAAAACCTTTCAGACGGCCTGGACGCAAAACAGCCGCTAAATAATGTTTACTTTAACACAAAACGCATATGCTTTTTTTGGTTTGACGGTTTTTTGCGTATGTTTGTTGGTATTGCATAACCATAAATATGGAAACAAAAATGTGTTCCATATCGAAAAGGCCGTCTGAAATGTTCAGACGGCCTTTAGGGGAGAGACGTTTTATTTTTTCCCGTGAGATTTTTTGACGTCTGCTTCAGTAATCGTACCGCCGCCATTATTAAAGGCGTTCATGATGTAAGTGGCAACGGCGGCGACATCGGCATCATTGATGGCGGTAGAAGGCATGAAGCCGTTGTAAGGTTTGCCGTTCACTTTAATCGGGCCGTTGATGCCCTTGGTCATGCTTTGCAACAGGACTTGCGGTTTTTTGTTGATATAGTCGGACTGGAACAGTGGCGGGAACATGGCGCCACGGCCTTCGCCCTTTTTGCCGTGGCAGGCGGCGCAGTTGGTTTCGTAAATCTTTTGTCCTTTGCTCATCAGCGTGGCATCAGCGGCAAAAGCGGTTGGGAGGCTGAGTGCGGTCAGAAGGAGCAGGTTAGGGCGGAGTGCAGTCATGATGTGTTCCTTTTTGAGTAGTGTTTTTGATGGCTACACGCTTGGTTTGCGTTTGAATAACTTGATGATAACGCTAAAGGCCGTCTGAAAGTGGATTTTTCAGACGGCCTTTGGTTTAGGTCAAATCCAGCCTTGCAGATTGGCCCGGCTTAAGTGGGCAAGTGCGGCAATCCAGTCGGCGGAATCGTTGAGGCAGGGGATGTAACGGTATTCTTTGCCGCCGGCGGCGTGGAATTGTTCGCGTCCCATAATGGCGATTTCTTCCATGGTTTCGAGGCAGTCGGCCATGAAACCGGGGCAGAAGACGTCGAGTTTGGTCGTGCCTTGTTTCGGAAGCTCATCAAACAAGGCTTGCGTGCTGGGCTTGACCCATTGGGATTTGCCAAACTGGCTTTGGAAAGAAACGATGTATTCTTGTTCGGACAAGCCCAATGCCTGCGCGAGCAGTTTGGCGGTATGGTGGCACTCGTCAGGATAGGGGTCGCCGTCGTCGTGATGCTTTTGCGGAATGCCGTGGAAACTCAACATCAGTTTTTCACCGCGTCCGTTTTGGGCCCAATAGGCTTCGATGTGCTGCTTCATGGCTTGGATATAGGCGGCATCGTCGTAATAACGGGAGACGGTGCGGACACTCATTTGGTTGCGTTGCAGCAATAATTCTTGAAACACTTTGTCCAAGGCTGCGCCGGTAGAAGAGCCGGCATATTGCGGATAAAGCGGGATGACCAGCAATTTGCCTACGCCTTGGGCTTTGAGTTCCGCCAAAACGTCGGCAACGCTTGGGTTGCCGTAAGTCATGGCATGACGGACGATGACATCGGGCAAATGTTTGGCCAGGGCTTCTGCTTGGCGGTGTGTGTAAACCTCAAGCGGTGAACCTTCTTTAAACCAAACTTTTTCATAGGCATGCGCACTTTTTTTGGGGCGAAAGGTCAATACCAAACCGCGCAATATCGGTTGCCATAAGAGCTTGGGCAATTCGACAACGCGTTGATCAGACAGAAATTCTTTCAAGTAAGGCTTGACTGCGGCAGCAGTGGGCGCGTCAGGCGTGCCGAGGTTGAGCAGCAGGACGGCGGTGCGGTTTTGTGCGGTGTAGGCTAGGGCCGGTTCGGTATGGAAACGAGACATGGTTGTGCTTTATTAATGAAGAATATTGAGGCCGTCTGAAAAGCAGTTTGAATCAAAACCTGGTTTCAGACGGCCTTTAAAAGGATTAATCCACACCGCGGGCGCGGTTTTCATGGAATTGCGCCTGCCAATCGGCAAATTTGCCTTGTTCGATGGCTTCGCGCATTTCTGCCATGATGACTTGGTAGAAGTGCAGGTTGTGGATGGTGTTGAGCTGTGCGCCCAAGATTTCGCCGACTCGGTGCAGGTGGTGCAGGTAGGAGCGGCTGAAGTTTTGGCATGCGTAGCAGGTGCAGCTTTCATCAATCGGACGCTTGTCGAGTTTGTGTTTGGCGTTTTTGATTTTCAAATCGCCAAAACGGGTAAACAGCCAGCCGTTACGCGCATTGCGGGTGGGCATGACGCAGTCGAACATATCCACACCGTGTGCCACGCCGTACACCAAGTCTTCAGGCGTGCCGACACCCATCAAGTAATGTGGCTTGTGTTCCGGCAGGATAGGGCCGACGGCGCGCAACATACGGTACATTTCGGGCTTAGGTTCGCCAACGGATAAGCCGCCGATGGCCAAGCCGGGAAAGTCGAGTTCTTCCAAACCTTTCAACGATTCTTCGCGCAAATCTTCATACATCGCGCCTTGGACAATACCAAACAACGCATTCGGATTTTTCAGGTCTTCAAAAGCTTTTTTGCTTCGCTCCGCCCAGCGCAGGCTCATTTGCAGCGATTTTTGCGCTTGGCTGTGTGTTGCTTCGCCAGGGGTACATTCGTCCAGCTGCATCACGATGTCGGAATTCAACACAGTTTGGATTTTCATCGACACTTCTGGTGAGAGGAACAGTTTGTCGCCGTTGATCGGGCTTTGGAATGTACAGCCTTCTTCGGTCAGCTTGCGCATATCGGACAACGAGAATACTTGAAAACCGCCCGAGTCGGTCAAAATCGGCTTATCCCAGCCGATAAATTCGTGCAGGCCGCCGAATTGTTCGATGACTTCCAAACCTGGGCGCAGCCACAGATGGTAAGTGTTGCCTAAAATGATTTGTGCTTTGATGTCATGCAGGTTTTGTGGGTTCATTGCTTTGACCGAACCGTAAGTGCCGACAGGCATAAATACCGGCGTTTCGATTTTGCCGTGGTTCAATTCCAAAGTGCCGCGTCGGGCATGACCGTCTTTTTTGTGTAAGGTAAATTTGAGCATAGTAATAATAGATTGGACGTTCGCGTGTGTGCGAAATGAAAGGGCAGATTATAAAGGATTTTTCGTTGGTTGACGGCTGGATTTTATCTTTGTCAAAACAATGCTTCAGACGGCCTGAATGACGGAGGAAATAAAAAATGAGGTATAAATCAAACAAAAATATTCAGGCCGTCTGAAAAGTATTTACAGATGCTTGCAAAAGGGAACACGCTTCGTTACAATAAGCGACTTAGATGAAGGCACATAGCTCAGTTGGTTAGAGCACCACCTTGACATGGTGGGGGTCGTTGGTTCGAGTCCAATTGTGCCTACCAAATTTCCATAACGGCTTTATGCCGTTATTTTTTAATGTTTTGGAGCTTTCTGATGTTGAACATTACCTTGCCGGACGGTTCGGTCCGCCAATACGAATCACCCGTTACCGTGGCGCAAATTGCAGCGTCTATCGGTGCAGGTTTGGCAAAGGCAACGGTAGCGGGCAAGGTTAACGGTAAATTGGTGGATGCTTGCGATCCGATTACCGAAGATGCTCATGTTCAAATCATTACGCCTAAAGACAAAGAGGGCGTGGAAATTATCCGCCACTCCTGCGCGCACTTGGTCGGTCATGCGGTCAAGCAGCTCTACCCAGATGCAAAAATGGTTATCGGCCCGGTGATTGAAGACGGGTTCTATTACGATATTGCGACTGAAAAACCGTTTACGCCTGATGATGTGGCTGCTATCGAAGCGCGCATGAAAGAGTTGATTGCACAAGACTATGACGTTATTAAAGTAATGACGCCTCGTGCAGAAACCATCAAAATTTTCCAAGATCGCGGCGAAGAGTACAAATTGCGTCTGATTGAAGATATGCCTGAAGTGGAAGCAATGGGTATGTATCATCATCAAGAATACGTCGATATGTGCCGCGGTCCTCACGTTCCCAATACCCGTTTCTTGAAAAACTTTAAGCTGACCAAGCTGGCAGGCGCATACTGGCGCGGCGACAGCAACAATGAAATGTTGCAACGTGTTTACGGTACGGCTTGGGCAAGTAAAGACGAATTGAAAGCCTATATCCAACGCATCGAGGAAGCGGAAAAACGCGACCACCGTAAGCTGGGTAAACAATTGGATTTGTTCCACCTGCAAGATGAAGCACCGGGCATGGTGTTCTGGCATCCTAAAGGCTGGGCTTTGTGGCAAGTGATTGAGCAGCATATGCGTAAAGAGCTGAATGCTGCCGGTTATAAAGAGGTTAAAACGCCTCAGATTATGGATAAAACCTTCTGGGAAAAATCCGGCCACTGGGAAAACTATAAAGACAATATGTTCGTGACCAGTTCAGAAAAACGCGAATACGCGGTTAAACCGATGAACTGTCCGGGTCATGTGCAAATTTTCAATAACGGTTTGCGCTCATATCGCGATTTGCCAATGCGTTTGGCTGAGTTCGGTTCTTGCCATCGCAATGAACCAAGCGGTGCATTGCATGGTCTGATGCGTGTTCGCGGTTTTGTGCAAGATGATGCGCATATCTTCTGTACCGAAGATCAAATCGTTGATGAAGCACGTGCATTCAATGAATTGCTTGTTCGCATTTACAAACAATTCGGCTTCCATGATGTTGCTGTGAAGTTGTCCCTCCGCCCTGAACAACGTGCAGGTTCTGACGAAGTTTGGGATAAGGCCGAACAAGGCCTGCGTGATGCATTGACCGCTTGCGGCGTAGAGTGGGAAGAGTTGCCTGGTGAAGGTGCATTCTATGGTCCTAAGATTGAGTACCATGTCAAAGATGCCTTGGGTCGCTCTTGGCAGTGCGGTACCCTGCAGTTGGACTTCGTATTGCCGGAGCGTTTAAATGCTGAATATGTAACTGAAAACAACGACCGTGCGCGTCCTGTAATGTTGCACCGTGCTATTTTGGGTTCATTGGAGCGCTTCATCGGTATTCTGATTGAAAACCATGCGGGTTCATTCCCATTGTGGCTTGCGCCGGTTCAAATGGTGATTATGAATATCACCGAGAACCAAGCAGATTATTGTCGCGAAGTGGCTGCCAAATTGCAGGCGGCAGGCTTCCGTGTCGAATTGGATTTGCGTAACGAAAAAATCGGTTACAAAATCCGCGACAACAGCCAATACCGTTTCCCTTATCAAATCGTTGTCGGCGATAAAGAGAAACAAGAAAACAAAGTTGCGGTACGCCGCAAAGCGGAAGACTTGGGTTCTTTGAATGTAGATGATTTTATTGCGCAATTGCAGCAAGAAATCATTGACGCCCTCGTCAATCATTAATTTTTATAGGAGTATTCATCATCGCTCAAGAACGCGAAGCACGAATCAATGGTGAAATTACCGCCAAAGAAGTGCGATTAATCAGTGAGTCAGGCGATCAGCTTGGTGTCGTTTCAGTTCGTGAAGCTCTGGCTATGGCCGAAGAGCAAGATGTCGATTTGGTAGAAATTTCCCCGACTGCCAAACCGCCCGTATGCAAACTGATGGATTACGGTAAATACAAATACCAACAAGCCAAAAAGCGCGACGAAGCTAAGAAAAACCAAAAGCAGGTACAAATCAAGGAAATTAAATTCCGTCCGGGTACTGATGAAGGCGACTATCAAATCAAGATGCGCAACATCAACCGCTTCCTTGCCGATGGTGACAAAGTCAAAGTGACATTGCGTTTCCGCGGTCGTGAGATGGCCCACCAACAATTGGGCGCCCAACTGCTTGAACGCGTAAAAGAAGAGTTGGCTGAAGTGGCACAAATCGAGTCCTTCCCTAAAATGGAAGGCCGTCAAATGGTGATGATGATTGTGCCTAAGAAAAAATAAAGCTATAATGCAAGGCTTATTTCGATTGCCGCTCGGAATAAGGTTTAATTAGCGGCAAAAACCGTGGTATTTTGGGTTCCAAGTGTTTGAAATTTATTTCAAAACCCCTTATACCTTATCTAATAACGAATGGAGTTTTCCAATGCCTAAAATGAAAACCAAGTCTAGCGCGAAAAAACGCTTTAAAGTACTGGGTAACGGTGGTGTAAAACGCGGTCATGCGTTCAAAAGTCACATCCTGACCAAAAAAACCACTAAAACTAAACGTCAATTGCGCGGCACCGCTATGGTGGATTCACGCGATTTGGCTTCTGTTGCTAAAATGTTGCCCTACGCTTAAGGAGTTTAGAATATGCCACGCGTAAAACGCGGTGTTACCGCTCGTGCTCGTCACCAAAAAGTCTTCGCGTTAGCCAAAGGCTACCGCGGTCGTCGTAAAAACGTTTACCGTGTTGCCAAACAAGCGGTAATGAAAGCCGGTCAATACGCATACCGTGACCGTCGCCAACGCAAACGTCAATTCCGTCAACTGTGGATCGTTCGTATCAATGCAGGTGCCCGTGAAAATGGTCTCTCTTACAGCAAATTCATGAACGGCCTGAAACGCGCTGCTATCGAAATCGACCGCAAAGTATTGGCTGATTTGGCTGTATTCGACAAAGCTGCATTTGCACAATTGGTTGAAAAAGCTAAAGCTGCTTTGGCTGCTTAATTCGATAAGATTATTTAAAAAGGAAGCTTATGCTTCCTTTTTTCTTTTCTTAAAGAAATCCTATGTAGTTGATTTTCTTTCTTTAAACTCTATTTTTTTATACTAATTTGCGATAAAATAGGTCTCTCTTATCAAACGGATTGGCCGCAGTAAGACAAAAGGCCGTCTGAACGGGTTTGTAATCAAATCCAACAGACGGCTTTGTTGTTTCAGACGGCCTGCCACCAACAAACAGACGATAAACCACCATGGAAAATGTAAACCGTATCGTTGCAGAAGGTATTGCCGCTATTGAAGCCGCGCAAGACTTCAATGCCTTAGAACAAATTAAAGCACGCTATCTTGGTAAAACCGGCGAATTGACCGGACTTTTGAAAACTTTGGGTCAAATGTCTCCTGAAGAGCGTAAAACCATAGGCGCGCACATCAACGAATGCAAAAATCAGTTTCAGACGGCCTTTAATACCAAACGCGATGCCCTGAATGAAGCTAAGCTGCAAGCCCAATTGGCTGCAGAAGCCTTGGATATTACTTTGCCGGGCCGTGCGCAAGAGCATGGCGGTTTGCATCCGGTTACTTTGACTTTGCAACGTGTGGTTGAGCTGTTTCACGGTATGGGTTTTGAAGTGGCGGACGGCCCTGAAATCGAAGACGATTTCCACAATTTCCAAGCCTTGAATATACCTGCAAATCACCCTGCACGTGCGATGCAAGATACCTTCTATGTTGAAAACGGCGACGTTTTGCGTACACACACTTCGCCTATTCAAATCCGCTATATGCTCGATAAAAAAGAGCCGCCTATCCGAATTATTGCTCCCGGCCGCGTTTACCGCGTGGACAGTGATGCCACTCACTCGCCTATGTTCCATCAAGCCGAAGGTTTGTGGGTAGAAGAGGGCGTAACTTTTGCCGACTTAAAAGCAGTGTTCACTGACTTTATCCGTCGCTTCTTTGAACGCGATGACCTGCAAGTACGTTTCCGTCCGTCTTTCTTCCCGTTCACCGAGCCTTCTGCCGAAATCGACATCATGGGCGAAAACGGCAAATGGTTGGAAGTAGGCGGTTGCGGTATGGTACATCCTAACGTGTTGAAAAATGTGAATATCGACCCTGAAAAATATACCGGTTTCGCTTTCGGCATCGGTCTCGACCGCTTTGCCATGTTGCGCTACAACGTGAACGACTTGCGCCTGTTCTTCGATAATGATTTGAACTTCTTGAAGCAGTTTAAATAAATTTCAGATGGTCTTTTGATAGGCCGTCTGAAAAGTAAATAGATATTACTGATTTCGTCTGATAAAAATTTGTTTCAGACGGCCTGATAGTAGAGAAAATAATATGCAATTTCCTTATTCATGGCTGAAAACCCAAGCCAATCCTGATCTTTCTGCCGATAAACTGGAACATCTTTTGACCATGGCCGGTTTGGAAGTGGAAGAGATCGATACTGCTGCCCCTGCTTTCAGTGGCGTGGTTGTTGCCGAAGTGAAATCCGTTGAGAAACACCCTGATGCAGACCGTTTGAACGTTACCCAAGTTGATGCCGGTACGGGCGAGTTGGTTCAGATTGTTTGTGGTGCGCCGAATGTCAAGCCGGGTATTAAAGTGCCGTGTTCGTTGCCGGGTGCCGTTTTGCCGGGTAACTTTAAAATTAAGCCGACTAAAATGCGCGGCGTACCATCAAACGGTATGTTGTGTTCGACCAATGAACTGGGTTTGCCAGATGATGGTGTAGACGGTCTGCACATTCTGCCTGAAGATGCGCCTGTCGGTACCAACATCCGCGAATACTTGGATTTGGACGATACGCTGTTTACGTTGAAAATTACGCCTAACCGCGCTGATTGCTTGAGCGTTAAGGGTATTGCGCGTGAGGTTTCTGCGTTGACTCAATGTGCGTTTAGGCCTGTTGAAATTCAGACGGCCTCTATCGGCAGTGAGAAAAAACAGGCTGTCCGTATTGACGCACCGGCCGACTGCGGCCGTTTTATCAGTCGCGTTATTGAAAATGTCAATGCGAAAGCGGCTACTCCCGATTGGATGAAACAACGTTTGGAACGCAGCGGTATCCGCAGCATTTCCGCATTGGTGGACATCGGCAACTATGTGATGCTGGAAATCGGTCAGCCTATGCATGTTTTCGATGCTGACAAGCTGTCAGGCAGTTTGATTGTCCGCCGTGCTCAAAATGGCGAGACTTTGGCGTGTCTGAACGAGAAGACGGTTACTTTGGCTGACAATACACTGGTGGTCGCTGATGAAAAAGGTGCGTTGAGCTTGGCAGGTTTGATGGGCGGCGAGGCAAGCGCGGTTTCTGATGAGACGCAAAATATTGTGTTGGAAGCTGCTTGGTTTGTACCGGAGATTATTGCCGGTAAATCCCGTCAATACGGTTTTGGTTCGGATTCTTCTTTCCGTTTTGAACGCGGTGTGGACTACTGCTTGCAAGCTGATGCCATTGAGCGTGCTACCGAATTGGTGGTACAGATTTGCGGTGGTGCAGCCGGTGAAATGGTTGAGGCACAAGGAAAATTGCCTGAGGCAAAACAGGTTGAATTGCGTTTAGGCCGTCTGAAAACGGTATTGGGCGTTGAAATCCCTGCTGAGCAAGTCGAAATTATCTTGCAACATTTGGGTTTGCAGCCTGAGAAAACCGCAGAAGGCTTCCGTGTCACTTCTCCTAGCTTCCGTTTTGACATCGAAATCGAAGCCGATTTGATTGAAGAAATCGGCCGCGTTTACGGTTATGAAAATATTCCCGACGACTATACTTCAGGTCGTCTGAAAATGTTGGCTTTGCCTGAAACCAAACGCCCGCGTTTTGCGGTTTATAACGAAATGGCGGCTCGCGGTTACCGCGAAGTGGTCAGCTATGCGTTTGTGGATGAGCAATGGGAGCAAGACTTTGCTGCCAATACCAATCCTATCCGCCTGCAAAATCCGTTGGCGGCGCAGTATGCCGTCATGCGTTCTACGCTTATCGGCGGTTTGGTGGAAGTTTTGCAAAACAATTTGAACCGCAAGCAAAACCGAGTACGCGTGTTTGAAATTGCCCGTGTGTTCAGCAAAGATTTGACTGATCAATTTGTTCAAAACGAACGTATCGGCGGTTTGTGGTATGGCTCCGTATTTCCTGAGCAATGGGGTGAAAAAACACGCAACGTAGATTTTTACGATATGAAAGCCGATGTTGAGAGCCTTTTGAAAAACAAGGAAGTATCCTTTGTTAAGACCGAACATCCGGCATTGCATCCTGGTCGTGCCGCCAATATTGTTTCAGACGGCAAAGTAGTTGGTTTTGTTGGCGAGTTGCATCCGAAATGGCTGCAAAAATATGATTTGCCACAAGCGCCGCTGGTATTTGAAATCGATATGGATGCGGTATTGGGTCGTGAGAAAACCCGTTATCAGTCTGTATCCAAATTCCAACCTGCACGCCGAGATTTGGCATTTGTAATGCCTGAAGCTGTGACGCATGATGATTTGTTAAATGTCCTGAAAGCGGCGGCGAACAAGCTGGTTCAAGAAATCAGTGTGTTTGACGTTTACCGCGGTACGGGCGTGCCTGAAGGCATGAAGAGCGTTGCCGTCAAAATCATTTTGCAAGATATGGAAAATACGCTGACAGATGACGTCATTGAGCCTTTGGTTGCGAAAATGATTAAAGCGGCAGCCGAAAAAGGCGCACAGCTTCGCGCTTAACATAAGATAAAAGTTGTCGCCAAAAATCACCAATAATATTTGATTTTTTGGTGAGGACTTGATTTTTAAAAGAATTTTGGTAATAATTGCACCAGTTTGAATGAAGGTAAACACATGACACTAACTAAAGCAGAATTGGCTGATATTTTGGTCGACAAAGTCAGCAACGTCACCAAGAATGATGCCAAAGAAATCGTCGAGCTCTTTTTTGAAGAAATCCGCAGCACTTTGGCGCGTGGTGAAGAAATTAAAATTTCCGGTTTCGGTAATTTCCAATTACGCGACAAACCTCAACGCCCTGGCCGTAACCCTAAAACAGGCGAAGAAGTGCCGATTACCGCACGCCGTGTGGTAACTTTCCATGCCAGCCAAAAACTCAAAGGCATGGTGGAGCATTACTATGACAAACAACAATAATCCGGTTATTCCTGCCAAGCGTTATTTTACGTTGGATGAAATGTGCCACTTGGTGCAAATCAGTCCGGCTCAGTTTGCCCAATGGCAACATGAAAATAATGTTGTGATTGGATACGGTGGCGATCGATATACGCGCTCAGATGTTGTTAAGTTGTTGAAACTGAAAGATACGTTTGAACCATATATCGATACGTTCAGCCGTGGCGCTTTGGATGCAAACGGCAATCCTGCCGCCAATGCGGAAGAAGTCCGTCATGGTCTGACGCAAATTTTGTCTGATTTGGAGCGTCATCTAGGTTCTGAACAACAAAACCATCATGTTGAGCTGTAATCGATAGGGAAACTCTGATCAAAAGTGCGAAAGCATACAAAGATTTGCATAATTGATTCTAATAAAGGCTGTTTGAATGATTTTCAGACGGCCTTTATTGTTTTATATTGCTTTCAAAATATCAGAATCTTGATTGCAAATGATTCTATGAAATAGCCGTAAATGTTATACTTAGCCTCTTGTTTGCCGACTGGGAAGAAACAGTCATTAGATAATGCGGATAAATGCCGCTTTTTCATGGCAGACTGAGGTTTTTAAAACAAATGTAACGGCAGAATAAACAGGCTGCCGGACAACATTCAAATCGATGAAATGGATAGCAGAAAATGAGCAGAATCCAACAAACTTTCTCAGTGCTCAATGGCGCAAAAGCACTGATTCCTTATATTACAGTGGGTGATCCCAACCTTGAGACAACCTTGGCATTGATGCATAGCCTGGTGGCTAATGGTGCTGATATTTTGGAACTGGGTGTGCCGTTTTCTGACCCGATGGCGGATGGCCCGACTATTCAACGTGCGGCTGAAAGGGCGTTGGCAAATCATGTTTCTTTGCACGACGTATTGGAAACAGTACGCTTGTTCCGTCAAACCAATGATAAAACGCCGGTTGTCTTGATGGGCTATTTGAACCCTGTACATAAAATGGGCTATCAGGCGTTTGCGCAAGCGGCTGCCGACGCGGGCGTGGATGGCGTATTGACTGTGGATTCTCCGGTAGAAACCATTACCCCGCTGCATGACTCATTGAAAGCGCAAGGTATTGATTGTATTTTCCTTATTGCGCCAACAACGACTGAGGAGCGTATTCAAACGATTGCCAAAGTAGCCGGCGGTTTTGTGTATTATGTATCGCTCAAAGGCGTGACCGGTGCGGCAAGTTTGGATACTGAAGAAGTTTCGCGTAAAATAGAGCTTTTGCGCAAATACATCGATATTCCGATTGGTGTCGGCTTCGGCATCAATAATGCGGAGAGTGCGCGTAAGATTGGTGCGGTAGCGGATGCCGTTATTGTCGGCAGCCGTATCGTCAAAGAGATTGAAAGCCACGCAGGTAGCGAGGCCGAAGCAGTAGGCGCGTTGGTTAAAGAGTTGAAAGACGCGATTCGCTAAATTTTTCCATTCCATTGTTTCAGACGGCCTTACGTTCAACTGGCCGTCTGAATTCTGAATTCCAAGGAGTCATTCATGAGCTGGCTAGATAAAATTCTTCCTCCGAAAATTAAAAACCGAAGCAGTTCGTCCAGCGTCCCTGAAGGCCTGTGGCACAAATGTCCGTCTTGTTCGGCAACGGTTTATTCAACCGAGTTGAAGCAAAACAGCGAAGTCTGCCCGAAATGTAATCACCACAATCCGCTTTCTGCGCGCGAACGTTTGAATCTACTTTTGGATGAAGAAGGCCGTGAAGAGATTGCAGCCAATATTAAACCGACCGACCCGCTGAAATTCAAAGACAGCAAAAAATATCCCGACCGCCTCGCGGCTGCGCGTAAAGCAACCGGTGAAGACGATGCATTGGTTGTTATGAAAGGCACCATGAACGGCCTGCCTGTCGTAGTGGCTGCGTTTGAATTCCGTTTTATCGGCGGCTCTATGGGTTCGGTCGTGGGTGAGCGTTTCGTTCAGGGTGTACGTCGTGCCGTTGCAGATAATTGTTCGTTTATTTGCGTGGCGGCTTCCGGTGGTGCGCGTATGCAGGAAGGGATTAACTCTTTGATGCAGATGACGAAGACCAGCGCGGCTTTGCATTTGCTGACTGAAAAACGTCTGCCGTTTATTTCCGTATTGACTGACCCGACCATGGGCGGCGTGTCTGCCAGCTTTGCCTTCTTGGGTGATGTGGTTTTAGCAGAACCGAATGCGCTGATTGGTTTTGCCGGTCCGCGCGTTATCGAGCAGACTGTACGCGAAACCTTGCCGGAAGGTTTCCAACGTGCAGAATTCTTGTTGGAGAAGGGGGCAATCGACCAAATCGTCGATCGCCGTTCCATGAAAAAACGTATCAGCGATTTGATTACTTTGTTGCGTCATGAAGGTAAAGTAACTGCTGCTTGATTGGCACAATAAGAAAGGCCGTCTGAAAATAATATTTCAGACGGCCTTTTTGATTATTGAGGATTAAGCAGTCAATGCGGCTTTTAAAATCTTGTTGACTTCACCCATGTCGGCTTTGCCGGCCAGGCGGGTTTTCAATACGCCCATGACTTTGCCCATATCTGCCATGCCTGATGCACCGGTTTCTGCAATGACTGCTTCAACAACAGTCTTGATTTCTTCTGCAGACATCATTTGCGGCAGGTAGCAGTTGAGGATTTCGATTTCCGCGTTTTCTTTGTCAGCCAAATCTTGACGGCCGGCTTCGGTGTAGATTTTGGCGCTGTCTTTGCGCTGTTTTACCATTTTGGTCAGGATAGAGATGACTTTTGCGTCATCGGCTTCAGTGCGCTCATCTACTTCAAATTGTTTGATGGCGGCATTAATCAGGCGGATGGTGCTTAAAGACACTTGGTCTTTGGCACGCATGGCGGTTTTCATGTCTTCGGTTAATTGTGTTTTTAGGCTCATAATGTTCTCACTTTATATCAATAAAAAAGTGCCGTCTGAAAAATAAAACACACCGCAAAGCTGCCCTTGCGGTGTGTCGTTTATCACAGGGCAGGCCTGTAATTAGTACATTTTAGGAGGCAGTTGTTGGCTGCGCAGACGTTTTTGCAGACGTTTGGCTGCAGCAGCTTTTTTGCGTTTGCGTTCGGTAGTTGGTTTTTCGTACGCTTCACGGGCGCGCAACTCGGTCAACAGACCGGTTTTTTCTACGGCACGTTTGAAACGACGCATGGCAACTTCAAATGGTTCATTCTCTTTAACACGAATAGCAGGCATTTTATTTCCTTTAAATTTTGTTCAATCAAACCGTTTTAAGAAATAGAGGACGGTTTGTCATAATGGGGTAGTTGTTGTATCGCTGGTTTGCCGAGGGCAGGGCGGGATACGCGCCGTGATGTAAACATCACCTCCTAACAAGTCGGCTTTTGCCGTGCAAGTGACCTTTTCGGTCAGAAACAATCGGGCGATTATCTTATAAACCCGATAGTCTGTCAAGATTGCAGGCCGTCTGAATATTTGATTCTGTCTCACTTTTCAGACGGCCTATCGGGTATTAATAACGGCCGGGAACCGTACCCATACGTTGTTTCAACGAAGTTTGCGGTTCGTTGAACAATGACGCGTAATAAGTCGCGTTGGTCATGACTTTTTTCACGTAATCGCGGGTTTCGGTAAATGGGATGGTTTCGGCGTAAATAGCGCCTTCCAAAGGCGAAGAAGCCTGCCAGTTGCGGGCGCGGCCTGGGCCGGCGTTGTAGCCTGCGGTGGCCATCACTTCGTTATTTTGCAGGCGGCGTTTGGCATCTGCCATGTACCACGTACCCATGCGGATATTGCCGTCCATGGTGTAGAGTTCGCTGCTGCTCATGCCGATTTTGCCGGCGATTTCGCGGGCGGTTGCAGGCATGACCTGCATCAGGCCTTGTGCGCCGACGCTGGATTGCGCGCCCATGACAAAGCGGCTCTCTTGGCGAATCAAACCGTAAACCCATGCCGGGTCAACGCCTGCCTGTGTGGCATAGCGGACGGTCAGGTCTTTAAACGGAGAGATATAGCGCAGTTTGTAGTTGAGTTTGTGGTCGGTACGGTCTGCGCTGTTGATCGCCATGTCGTAGAACTGGTTGTCAAAAGCGACTTGTGCGGCAGTCAGCAGATTGTCTTCGTTGAAGTCGCGGGTGGCAAAACGCCATTCTGCCTGTGCCTGACGGCGCATTTTGGAATCGCCGTTGCTTTGGCTGTTTTTAAACAGAACCAATGCGCGTTTGATGGCGCCGTCTTCGCTCATGCGGCGGACGTCTCTGGCATCGGCATCGGAAACATTGTTGCGCGTATTGATGCGGCGGCCCAGTTCTTCACCAGCCAATACGGCGTAGAAATTGCGGCCGGAAGCAGCGGCTTTTTCATACATTTCTTTGGCTTGGCTGTTTTTGCCTTGTGCGGCAAAGCTGCGACCCAGCCAATATTGCCATGTCGGGTCTTTTTGCAGTTTTTCAGGCATATGCTGAATCACGCTTGCCAATTCGTCCCAACGTTGCAGGCGCAAGGCGGCGCGTGCGTACCATTCCAATTGCTCGTCGGTCAGTTGCTTGCGGTCGGAAACGCGGCCGTAGTAGCTCAAAGCAGTCGGCATGTTTTGGCTTTGTGCATGGTAGTGGCCCAATACGCCCCATGCGAAGCTGCGTTGTTCGCGGCTGAGGCCGGATTCCATGTCGGACAGGGTGGCGGCGGCAGAAGCGGATTTGCGTGCATCTTTGCCGATTACGCTCAACAGGCTGTATTCGGTCGCACCTTGCGCGCCACCTTCAAACGGGCTGCCCAATGCGGCGGCGAGGTTGCGTGCATCCGTGGTTTGGCTGTTGCTCAACAAGCCGCGCACGCGACGCCATGCGTCGTTGGTGTTCAGACGGCCTGAAGCTGCCGTACTTTCAACCAAGCGGGTACAGCCGGCAGGCAGTTTGCCGGTCACGCGAACCAGCTCGGCGGCTTTGCTGTAATTGCCGCTGCTCAAATCGGCATAACATTGCACTTCTTGTGCGACGCCGGCGGCGTTCAATTTACTGAATTCTTGACGGAACAAATCCCACTGGCCGCGCGCGCCCAAGGTTTTCAGCCATTCGTTGCGGACGTTTTCAGCCATTGCGCTGTCGCTGGCTTGGGATAAAAATTGTTGTACCCAAGCATCGTCGCCGCGTTTGGCAGCATCGATGGCGCTTTGGTATTGGCTGTAATCGGACAGGACTTTGGATTCGCTGTCGGCGCGGCGTGAAGGGATAGAAGTGGATTTAGGCTGAACGACGCTTTCGGTTTTCGAAGCAGTCGGTGTGTTTTGGGTGGCGCACGCCGATAAAACAGCGGCGGTAATCAAGCTGAGGGAGAGAGGGAAAAGACGTTGAACGTTCATTGGATACCGTGTCGTTTTTAGAATCAAAATAGCTGCTTATTTTAAATGATTTATGCGGAATAACCGAATTACAAACTGATATTTACATTTTCAAAGCCCGGAAATGACTCAGGCCGTCTGAAATATGAAACACTTTTGAGTATTCCTAATTCAGACGGCCTGTTATGAAGGAAGTCGTCAATCGGGTTTGTGTTCGATATAGTCTTGCGGTTTGTCGGCTTTGTTGGTGCGCGTAACCGTATATTCGCCTTCGATAATGTCTTCATCATCTTTGGCGGAGCTGTAAGTCTGGCGGCTTTGGAAAGACTGCGTAGAAGAAACGGCCGCGTTACCTTTAAATGGAATCAGCAAGAGCAGGGCAACGGCGGTTGAAATAAAGCCGGGGCTGAGCAGGAAAACCGCGGCGGCAGTATAGCGAATCGGCCACAGCATCTGATAGAGGGAAATGTTTTGTCCGCTGCGGACGGCTGCGCCTGCGAGCAATAAGCCGGAGATGCCGGTATGGCGCAGCATAAAGATACCGCTGATAAAGCTGAGAGCCATCAAAAATAGCGTCCAACCGCCGCCAAGCCAGTCGGCAACCCAGACGATGGACATGATTTCCAAAAAGATTAAAACCAAAAAACCGATTCCAAAATACTGCATAAGTGTTTGTTCCTTCATTCAACGGATAGTGTCGATTGTGTTTTATCTAGATAAAGATAAACCTTATTTTTTCAAGCAAATGCTGTGTGAAAAAGGGTAAACGGGTGATGAGGCCGTCTGAACGGAGATATAAAGAAGGCAGATGTTTCAGACGGCCTTTAGATATTCTATCGCATCACATTGTTCCAATCACTTTCAAAATAACTGACGAGAATTTGGTTGTTCAAATAATTTGCTTCAACCTTGCGCCTTGCCATATCGGACGGAAAACGGAACATTTCGGCAACGGTCTGGGCATTAAGATAGCGGGTGGGTACATCGAATTTTTGCGGAATGGGGAAGTTTTGGTCGAAGCCTGCCAACACAAATCCCCATTCGCCAAAGGAAGGGACGTAAACATGATAGGGCGCAGTATTCAACTTGGCCGCTTCGAGGGTGGCAACGACCGACCAGTAGGCGTTGGGGGCGAAGTAGGGCGAGGTGGATTGGACGACGATTTTGCCCTGCGGCTGAAGATGGCGGGCGACGAGGCGGTACATGGGGACGGAGTAGAGTTTGCCCAGCGAGAAATTGGACGGGTCGGGCAGGTCGATGATGATAACGTCGAATTTTTCAGACGACCTTTCCAGCCATTTGGCGGCATCGTCGTTGACGACGTGCATTTTGGGATGGGACAGCGAACCTTGGTTGAGCGCGCTCAAGGTGGCAGAGGTTTTAAAGGTGGCGGTCATGTCGGGGTCGAGATCGACCAAAGTAACATTTTTGATCTGCGGATATTTTAAGACTTCGCGTGCCGCTAATCCATCGCCGCCGCCAAGAATCAGGACGCGTTCGGCGTTCGGCACCATCTGCATGGCAGGCAGAACGAGTGCTTCATGGTAACGTGCTTCGTCGCGTGAGGAGAATTGCAGGTTGCCGTTGATATAGAGGCGGGTGTCGTCTTTCCAGCGTGTAACGACCAGCCGTTGGTAGGGCGAATGGCTTTGATAGACGACGGGGTCGCCGAAATAGCTTTGTTCGGCTTTGAAAGAGATACGGTCGGCGTAGACGAAGGCGGCGGCGAGGACGGACAAGACAATCAGCGCGCGCAGGCAGATGGCGTGGTAGCGGGGTAATTCGGATTTGAATACACGCGCGGTCAGATAGGCGACGGCGGCGTTGAAAATGCCAAACAACAAGGCGGAACGTGCCATGCCGAGTTTGGGGGCGAGCAGGAGCGGGAAGAGCAGGGAAACGGCAAGTGCGCCCAAATAGTCGAAGGTCAGGACTTTGGAAACGAGTTCTTTAAATTCCGCCCCTTTTTGGTTTAACACACGCATGACCAAAGGAATTTCCATGCCGACAACCATGCCGACAATCAGTACAAAAGCGTAGAGCAGGGTGCGGAACGGGGCAGCGGATAAACCGAAGGCCACAAATAATGCCAGCGCGGAAATGCCGCCGATGATGCCGACCAGAAGTTCGATTTCGATAAAGCGGTGCAATACGTCTTTATCTTTAATGTATTGGGTCAGGTGTGCGCCGATACCCATTGAAAACAGATAAAGCCCGATGACGGAGGAAAACTGCAAAATACTGTCGCCCAAAAGATAGCTTGCGAGCGCGGCAATGATGAGCTCGTAAGCGAGGCCGCAGCTGGCGACGATAAAAACGGAGATGATGAGGGTGCGGTGGGCGTTCATGATGACGTTTTTGTTGCTTGAGTGTGGGCAATGTAATGATTTTTAAGGTGGGCTGCAAGTTTATTTATAGGATGTAGAAAAGGCCGTCTGAACGAATTGTTTCAGACGGCCTTTAATCTGTCAGGCATTAATAGCGGTGTTTAAATACCATGCCCACTGCGTAAGAAGATTTTTTCGGCAAATCTTTGTCGTATTTCGGATTGACGTTTTCTTTCAACCAGCCGGCGCCGAGTGTGGCAGTTGTCCGTTTGGAGAAGCTGTAATCAGTGCTGACGGCAACGTGTTTGTAGTCTTCGCCGATAGAGCTTTTACCGTAGGCGAAGCCGATTTGAGGTTTGAAATTGCCTACTTTGTATGAGCCGGACACCATAAACTCTTTGGTGTTGTTGATTTCTTTGTCGTAAGAACCAGCTACGTTGCCTGCCGCATCTTTCCATACGCCCCAGCAGCTGAAGCCGTCACAAGTGTTTTTGGCGTATTGGAACGCGGCATCGACGGAGATTTTGTCTTTGCTGTATCCGGCCATGAATGCATGGGCTTGGAAGTCTTTGGTTTCGGTCGGAGAGTCGTTGGGTGCGTATTCGGCAGCGTAGTGGGCGTTAAAGCCGTTGTTTGGGTGGTTGTAGTCCACACCCCAGCCGAAAACCCAGTCGCCGTCACGTTTTTTGTCCGGATTCCAGTCGTTGTTGTTGCGTGCGGCATTGGAACCTGGGGAAACGTTGAATTTGAATTGGAAACCGTTTTTCCAAGGAGACTCATAAGCCATAGAAACGCGACGTTGGCCGAAGCGGGAAATTTTGCCGAATTCCAAAATCGAGCTGTTGGTGTCGAACGGGTTCAGATAAATGCTGTTCATGGGCGTACTGATGTAACCCATTTTGACGGTGCCAAGGTTTTTGTAGCTGTTGAGAGCGACGTATGAGTCGGCAGTACCCCAGCCGCCCCAGCGGTCGGAATCGAAGTAAATAAAGGAGCCAAGTTGCCATTTCAGCCATAAGTCGTTGTTGAGTCGTACTTCATCGGAGAGATAAAGACTGGAACTTTTATCGGAAATGGTTGTATTGGTGACGCCGGTTTTATTGTTGTGTTCGACCTCGGTCATGATGTAGATGGTACCGCTCATTTTAGGTTCGGCGTGGGCGAAGCTTATGGAAGAGCCGATGAGGGTAATGGCAACAAAACAAGATAACTTGTTCATTTTGTTCTCCTTTTATGTCTTTTATTAATTGGGGATTGGGGAATTTGGATAATCTTATTTGACAAATTATAAAAAATCAATACATTTGTAACTTATCGTAGGATAAATTGAAAAATAGTTTTCAGTTACGTATTTTTGTGTTAATTTGCCAACAATCTTGGATGACCCATTGTTATTCTGATGGAATATGTAGTTTATAACACTATTTTTATGGTTTGAAATAGACGATTTAACTATGCTGGAAAAAATCTAAATTAATGTAGTTGAGTGTAGCTTGAATAATTCAGGCCGTCTGAAAAAGAAGAATACCTAAAAGAAGGAATGAAATATGGCTGGAAAAACCTATCCGCTGTTGGCTGCATCATTGGCTGCTGTATTCGCATTGTCGGCGTGCGGCCGTGATGTTAAGCCTGCTCCTGAGTTTAAACGTACCGATTATGAGCGCGTGGTGGTCAGCAACGGCGTCGAGCCGGGTACGCTGGATCCGCAGATGAGCGGCGATATGGCGGCCGGTGCGATTATCCGTCAGTTGATGGATGGTTTGGTCGGTACGGATGCCGAAGGTAAAACCATTCCTGCTTTGGCGGAAAAATGGGAGAGCGAGGGCGAGCGTATTTGGACCTTCCATCTGCGTGATGCCAAATGGAGTAACGGCGATCCGATTACTGCCGAAGATTTCGTGTACAGCTTCCGCCGTCTTGCCGATCCAGCCACCGGCGCACCTTTCGGCAGCTATTTGGTCGATGCCCAAGTGGAAAATGCGGAAGATATATTAAACGGCAAAGCCAAGCCTGAGACATTGGGCGTCAAGGCATTGGACGCAAAGACCCTGCAATTTACGCTGATTGCGCCCGTGCCTTATTTCCCCGATATGCTGATTCAGCAATTCACATTTCCGGTTCACCGCGCCACTGTTGAAAAATACGGCAATAAGTGGACGCAGCCTGGTCAGTATGTTTCCAGTGGCGCTTATCTGTTAACGGATTGGAAAGTCAACAGCCACATTAATATGGAACGCAATCCCAATTATTACGATAAAGACAAAGTAGCCATTCCGAAGGCGGTTTTCTTGTCAGGCAGCGGCGAGTACAACCGTTATCGCGCCAATGAAATTGATGTGACTTACGGTATTCCCAGCGATCAGGTTAAAGTGGCGGATATTGAGTTTCCGGGACAAGTGAAACGTACAACTTCTTTGTGCAGCTGGTATTTAGAGCCGAACCACGAAGCGGCGCCATTTAACGATCCGCGCGTCCGTAAGGCGCTCAATATGCTGACGCGCCGCGACATCGTCGTCAAAGTGGGCGGCCGTGGCGATACGCCTGCGTTCCAATTGACGCCGCCGCAAATGCAGGGCGTGATTCCTGTTTATCCGGAGTGGAAAGAGTGGACGCCTGAAAAACGCATCGAAACCGCACGCAAACTGTTGAATGAAGCAGGCTACAACGATGACCACCCGCTTGAGTTTGATATTTTGTACAGCACCAGCGAAGCATCCAAAAAACAAATTACTGCCGTGCAGTCGGTGTGGAAAGCCGCCATTCCGTTTATCCGTCCGACTTTGTCCAACGAGGAATGGAAAACTTATTTGGATACGCGCGCACAAGGCAATTTCAAAGTTTCGTTCAGCGGCTGGTGTTCCGATTTCAATGATGCGGCGGGTATGCTCAATATCTTGAAATCCAACAACTCAAACAATGCATTCCGCTACAAAAGCGCGGCGTTTGATACATTTATGAACAATACGCTGAAAGATGGTGTCAGCAAGGAAGCGCGTAGCCAGCTCTATGCCGATGCGGAGAAGCAGCTTCAAGAAGACGCTACACTGATTCCGTTGTATCATCAGGTTGAAGTGCGTATGGTCAAACCCGATATTATCGGCTATTCCGACAAAGACCCTTTACGGAACTACACAGTCAAGAACTGGTCGTTCGCACCGAAAAAATAGATTGATTATAGACAGCACAAGTTTTCAGACGGCCTTGATGACAGAGGCCGTCTGAAACAATAGGAGATATAACACATGAAATCTGTACAACAACGTTTGTCCGCTTTACGCGAAGCCATGAAAAAACATGGCGTAGACGCGTTTGTCATTCCTTCCGCCGATCCGCACCTTTCCGAATACCTGCCCGAGCATTGGCAGGCACGTCGCGATTTTTCCGGCTTTACCGGTTCGGCCGGCACTTTGGTGGTAACCGCCGATAAAGCAGGCGTGTGGACGGACAGCCGCTATTGGGAACAGGCAGGTCAACAGCTTGCGCCAAACGGCATCGAGCTGCAAAAAATGGGCGTTGATGCGCCTTATACCGAGTGGTTGGCACAAAATCTGCCCGAGGGCGCAGTGGTCGGCGCGCCTGCCGATATGTTCGCACTCAGCGGTGAGCGCGGTTTGAAACAGGCACTTGCCGCCAAAAACATCCGCCTCGAATATCCTGAAACTTTGTTGGACGAAGTATGGGACGACCGTCCTGCATTGCCGACTCCGGAAATCTACGTTCACCATCCCGACTACGTTTCCGAAACTGCGGCCGAAAAACTGGCCCGTATCCGTACGGCCATGAAAGAGCAGGGCGCAGATGCACATTTGGTTTCTTCTTTGGATGACATTGCTTGGATTACCAATCTGCGCGGTGATGATGTGCCGTTCAACCCTGTGTTCTTGTCCCATCTGTTTATCAGTCAAGACAAAGCCGTATTGTTTACTGATGCAGGCCGTCTGAAAGCCGAATCTGCCGAAGCTTTGAAAGCGGCAGGTTTTGAAGTATTGCCTTATGCGCAAGCGGCGGACTATTTGGCAGGCGTTAAGGGCGCATTGCTGATTGATCCGAACAAAACCGCTGTCGGTACTTTGCGCCGCCTGCCTGAAGACGTCCGTTTGATTGAAGCCATCCACCCAAGTACATTCTTCAAATCAGTCAAATCCGATGCCGACATTACCCATATCCGCAATACCATGGCGGAAGACGGCGCGGCATTGTGCGGCTTCTTTGCCGAGTTTGAACAAATCTTGGCAGACGGCGGCGAATTGAGCGAGCTGGACATCGACGGCATGCTCTATAAACACCGCAGCCAACGTCCCGGCTTTATTTCGCCAAGTTTCGACACCATCGCCGGCTACAATGCCAATGCCGCCTTGCCTCATTACAGCGCGACACCGGAAAACAACAGCAAAATCAAAGGCGACGGTATGCTGCTGATTGACTCCGGCGGCCAATACTGGGGCGGTACGACCGACATCACGCGTGTGGTGCCTGTCGGCAATCCGAGTGCGGCCATGAAGCGCGATTACACTTTGGTGTTGAAAGCGCATATTTCTCTGGCGGAAACCATTTTCCCTGAAAACATCAAAGGCCCGATGATTGATGCCATCTGTCGTAAATCACTCTGGCAGGCGCAATGTGATTACGGTCACGGTACAGGTCATGGCGTGGGCTATTTCCTCAATGTGCATGAAGGTCCGCAAAGCATTGCCGTTGCCGCCGTGCCGCAACCGCATCACGCGATGAAGTCAGGCATGCTGACTTCCAACGAGCCGGGTCTTTACCGTCCGGGCAAATGGGGTATCCGTATCGAAAGCCTGGTAATCAACCGTCCGGTTGAAAACCCAGAGGAAACCGAGTTCGGCAAATTCCTGTATTTTGAGACCGTTACCCTCTGTCCAATCGATACGCGCCTGATCGATACCAAACTGATGACCGGCAGCGAAATCGAATGGCTGAACCAATATCACGCCGAAGTGCGCCGCCGTCTCGAGCCTTTGACAGAAGGCGCGGCCAAAGCATGGCTGATTGAACGCACCGAACCTTTGGCGCGTTAACGTGAAAGGCCGTCTGAAACGGCGGATACAAAGTTTCAGACGGCCTTATCACAACAATTATCTAAAAACTAAAAAACCTTACCCGACTCCGAATAAAAACAATAACCCGGTCGGAATAGAGAGAGAAACCGGCGCGGCGACGTTACAGACGCCTGCTGCCATTCATCCGATTTCCGCTTCAGGTCAGCTTTGTTTTCACGAGTCCGGTATGTTCAGACAGGACAGCCTGATTATGTTGAAATTCATCATCAAACGGATATGTGCTTCCATCCCGACCATGCTGGTGTTGATTACCGTATCGTTTTTTCTGATGCGGCTTGCACCGGGCAGCCCGTTCACAGGCGAACGCAATTTGCCGCCTGCGGTCATGGCCAACATCGAAGCCAAATACCACCTCAATGACCCGATGTACCTCCAATATTTCCACTACCTCAAGCAGTTGGCGCAGGGGGATTTGGGGCCGTCGTTCAAATATAAAGATTTCAGCGTTAATGAGTTGCTTGCCCAATCCCTGCCAGTATCGGCAGAACTTGGTTTCTACGCCTTTTTTGCCGCCATCTTCGGCATGTTTATCGGCATCATCGCCGCCTTAAAACAAAACAGCTGGCTGGATTATTCGCTAATGAGCGGCGCGATGACCGGTATCGTTGTTCCCAGTTTTGTGATGGCGCCGGTATTGGTGCTGGTGTTTGCTGTCAGACTGCAATGGCTGCCTGCAGGCGGCTGGAACGATGGCGCACTGATGAATTTGATTCTGCCTGTCGTTACTTTGTCCATCGGTTATGTGTCCAGTATCGCGCGGATTACGCGGGGTGCGATGATTGAAGTATTGAACAGCCCCTTTATCCGTACGGCACGCGCCAAAGGCCTGCCCATGAGCCGCATCATCCTGCGCCATGCGCTGCGTCCCGCCATGCTGCCGATTGTTTCTTTCTTAGGCCCGGCATTCGTTGGCATCATTACCGGCTCCATTGTGATTGAAAACGTGTTCGGTATTCCCGGCGTCGGACAATTATTTGTCAACGGCGCGCTCAACCGCGACTACGGCATGATTTTGGGTTTGACGATTTTGGTGGGCATTATGACCATTTTGTTCAACGCCATCCTCGATATTCTGTATGCCATTATTGACCCGAAAATCCGTTATTAATCCCATTTGCGCAAAGGCCGTCTGAAACGTTCAGACGGCCTGAAGAAAGAATAAAAAGCGAGAGAGAACATTATGTTATTCAAAAAGAAGCAGACTCAGGCCCTCGCAGAGGCAGCAGAATACGCCCAAGTGCACGGCAAAAGCCTGTGGAGCGACGCATGGCGGCGTTTTAAACAAAACAAAGCGGCGGTGTACAGCATTATTATCCTGTTGCTGATCAGTATTTTTGTGATTGTGGCACCATGGATTGTCCGCTACACCTACGACTTCACCGACTGGGACAATATGCAGATTCCGCCGTCCCTTTCTACTCATCACTATCTGGGTACGGACTTGCTCGGCCGTGATTTGCTGTCGCGTGCGGCAACCGGCGGACGTATTTCCTTGCTGGTCGGTGTGGCCGGCGCATTGGTGGCTGTTGTCATCGGTACGCTTTATGGCGCGATTGCCGGCTTTATCGGCGGTAAGCTCGATTCGCTGATGATGCGCTTTTTGGAAATTTTGAACGCGTTTCCGTTTATGTTTTTCGTCATTCTGCTGACCACATTCTTCGGCCGCAACTTGCTTTTGATTTTTGCCGCCGTGGGTTTGGTGTCTTGGCTGGACGTGGCGCGTATCGTGCGCGGCCAAACCTTGAGCTTGAAGCATAAAGAGTTTGTCGAAGCGGCACGTGTGAGCGGCGTGGCAAAACGTAAAATCGTAACGCGCCACATTATTCCGAATGTTTTGGGTGTGGTGATGGTGTATGCCTCTTTGCTGGTACCGGGCATGATTATGTTTGAATCCTTCTTGAGCTTCTTGGGCTTGGGTGTGCAAGAGCCGATGACCAGTTGGGGTTCGATGCTGCAAGAAGGCGCAATTTCGATGGAAGCCGCACCATGGCAGCTGCTCGTGCCGAGTTTCTTCTTGGTAACCACTTTGTTCTGTTTCAACTTTATCGGCGACGGCCTGCGCGATGCGCTCGACCCGAAAGACCGCTAAACCACAACCAAAAGGATAATCAAAATGACAAAACAGTTACTGGTTGTAGAAAATCTGGACATCAATTTTGAATTGCATGAAAAAAACGTGCACGCCGTGCGTAATGTCAGCTTTAAAGTGGCAGAGGGCGAAACATTGGCTTTGGTCGGCGAGTCCGGCTCGGGCAAGTCTGTAACATCTATGTCCGTTATGCGCCTGTTGCCTGAAAAGTTTGCCCGTTATGGCAAAGATTCGCGCATTACTTTTGACGGCATTTCCATTTTGGATGCCGATGAGAAAACCCTGCGTGATTTGCGCGGCAACCGCATCAGCGTGATTTTCCAAGAGCCGATGACCTCGCTCAATCCGTTTATGCGTATCGGTGCGCAACTGATTGAAGCGGCGCGTGTGCACAATAAAAAGCTCGGCCGCAAAGAAGCAGGGCTGAAGGCATTGGCATTGTTGGAGCGTGTGGGCATCAAAGAAGCCGAACGCCGCATGAAACAATATCCACACGAGTTTTCCGGCGGCCAGCTGCAACGCATCATGATTGCCATGGCACTCATTAATGAACCTGACCTGCTGATTGCCGACGAACCGACCACGGCTTTGGATGTAACCATTCAAGCCGAGATTCTCGATTTGCTCCACGATTTGCAACAGCAAATGGGCATGGCGATTATCTTCATTACCCACGATTTGGGTTTGGCGGAACACTATTCCAAAACCGTCTGCGTCATGCGCAACGGAGAAATTGTCGAGCGCGGCAAAATCAAAGAAGTTTTTGCCCATCCGAAGCACGAATATACCGCCGAACTCATCAATGCCATTCCCAAAGGCATGAAAGAGCCGGAAGAAAACAACGCCGGTGTGTTAATCGATGCCGATAATGTCAATGTTTCTTTCGTATTGAAGCAAAGCTTTTTTGGCAAGCCGCTCAAAACTTTCGACGCCGTCAAAGGCATCAGCCTCAAAATAAAAGAAGGGGAAACATTGGGCGTTGTCGGCGAGTCCGGTTCCGGAAAATCCACGCTGGGCAAAGCCGTCATGCAGATGCTGCCTTATACCGGCCATATCTTCTTTGAAGGCAAAGACCTGAAAAACTATACAGCCGAGGAAGCATGCCGTCTGAAATCGCAACGGCAAATTGTGTTCCAAGATCCGTTCGGTTCGCTTTCCCCACGCCTTACAGTTGGTGAAATTATTGGTGAAGGTTTGACGGTTCATCATCCTGAGATGACTAAAAAAGAACGTATCCAGCGCGTTTTGGAAGTCATGAAGGAAGTGTCCCTGCCGCTTGACGCGCTCAACCGTTATCCGCATGAATTCTCCGGCGGCCAGCGTCAGCGTATAGCTATTGCACGCGCCGTTATCCTGCGCCCGAAATTCATTCTTTTGGACGAGCCGACTTCTGCACTTGACCGTTCCGTACAATCCAAAGTAGTCGAGCTTTTGCGCGATTTGCAAAAGAAATACGGCCTGACTTATATGTTCATCAGTCATGATTTGTCTGTCGTGCGCGCCGTTAGCGATAATGTGATCGTGATGAAGCAGGGCGAAATGGTTGAGTACGGCAGCGCGGATCAGATTTTCCACCATCCGCAAAACGATTACACCAAACGTTTGATTAACGCCGCATTTGATTTGTAGAAAAGGAAAAGGCCGTCTGAAAAGAAATTTTCAGACGGCCTTTTTAAGCGGAGGCTTTTTTCATCTAATGAGCGATTGCTTATGCCTGTACGGCATCCAATGCCTGCGCCAAGTCGGCAAGCAAATCGTCGATATGCTCGATACCCACGCTCAGGCGTACCATGTCGGGGCTGACGCCTGCTGCGGCGAGTTCTGCATCGTCAAGCTGACGGTGGGTCGTTGTGGCAGGATGGGTAGCCAGCGATTTGGCATCGCCGATATTCACCAAACGCAGGAAGAGTTGCAGTGCGTCAATGAATTTCGCGCCGGCTTCACGACCGCCTTTAATACCAAAACTCAGCAAACCTGAGGCTTTTCCGCCGTAGTCGCGGTCAATCAAAGCTTTATACGGACTGTCAGGCAGTGCAGGATAGTTCACCCATTCGACCCGCGGATGTTTCTTTAAGAATTCGGCTACTTTTAGGGCGTTTTCGCAATGACGTTCCATACGCAGGGCGAGGGTTTCCAAACCTTGAAGCAGTAAAAATGCGCTGTGCGGAGACAGGGCGGCACCGGTATTACGCAATGGGACGACACGGGCACGGGCGATATAGGCTGCCGCACCAAAATGTTCGCAGTAGTTTACGCCGTGGTAAGACGGATCAGGCTGATTGAAGGTTTTTTCAAAACGCGGATTGCCTGCCCATTGGAATTTGCCGCCGTCGATAATGGCACCGCCAATCGTTGTGCCGTGGCCGCCGATGTATTTTGTCAGAGATTGGATAACAATGTCGGCTCCGTGTTCTATCGGGCGGAACAATGTAGGCGTAGCAACGGTGTTGTCCACCATTAGTGGTAGCCCTTGAGCGTGCGCGGCTTGGGCGAATGCTGGAATATCAACGACATTGATGGCAGGATTGCCGATAGATTCGCAATACACCAGTTTGGTGCGGCTGTCGGTATTGGCGGCGATTTCTTCGGGTTTGGCCGGATCGATAAAGCGTACTTCTATGCCTTGGCGCGGCAGGCTGTGAGCAAAGAAATTGTATGTGCCGCCGTAGAGGGTTTTGGTTGCAATGATGTTGTCGCCTGCTTCAGCCAAGGTTTGAACGGCATAGGTAATTGCCGCCATACCGCTGGCGACAGCCAATGCGGCGATACCGCCTTCCAAACGGGCAACGCGTTCTTCCAAAACGGCAGTGGTCGGATTCATCATACGGGTGTAGATATTGCCCGCTACATCAAGGTTGAACAAGTCTGCGCCGTGTTGCGTGTTGTCGAAAGTGTAGGAAGTGGTTTGGTAAATGGGGACAGCAGCGGATTTGGTAGTTGGTTCGGATTGATAGCCTGCATGCAGGGCAATGGTTTCCCGTTTCATTTAAATATCCTTGTAGCGATTAAATAATGATAAATAGAGGCCAGCAGATTCGGATTTGAAGGGCAAACTTTCCATAACGGAAAAGTTCGGTATGTAGCAGCATACAGCCTTTCCTATAAGAAAGATTACCCTGAGCGACACTCAACTGACCCAAGAAGAACGATATCACATTCAAGACCTGTCCTACCACCACACCATCATCGAATGACACCCCATCATAATGCCGTTTACCGCGACCTTCTCCAAGATAAAAGCAACGGCAGTACTCTTTGGCAACAGCTCAGAATATGCAGCAAACCCTACCGCAAATGATACGGCAGCACACGGCTCTGAGGCAAAATGCACGATCGCGTCGGCATAGGAAAAGCCCCACATGGTTGAGCAAAAATTCCGCATTGGTGATGGGTAGGCAGATACCATTGACGGCAAAGATTAGAAAAGCGGAGACCTTGGCAAAAATCCCTCAAATTCCTAAATGTCTGGGTAGGACTTTAGGGATTTGGGGGAGTTTTAAAGGTTTTAGGCCGTCTGAAACTGCGTTATAGAAAGTTTCAGACGGCCCTTGGGTATTCTTTGGATTTGAAAATAAAAAAAGACTTGAATCATCAAGTCTCGCATTTCATTTTTACTGGATAAAAAATATCAAGAATGGCGGAAGCGGTGAGATTCGAACTCACGGAGGGCTATCAACCCTCGACGGTTTTCAAGACCGTTGCATTAAACCGCTCTGCCACGCTTCCGTTCTTGAAGCCGTAATACTAATGGAACTTACGGCCTTTGCCAAGAGGTATTTTAGAAAAAATATCTAGGATTCTGTTTTTATTTAGATTGTTCTTTACGCATGAATACCCATTCGGCTTCGTTTGAAGCTGCTTCATTGAATGAATAGCCTTCGTAGTCGAAGTTTTTGAGCATTTCAGGCTCGGTAATGCCGTGTTCTGCCGCGTAGCGCACCATCAAACCGCGCGCACGCTTGGCGTAGAAGCTGATGATTTTGTATTTGCCGTTTTTCTCGTCTTTAAAAATCGGCGTAATCAGGCGTGCGTTGAGTTTTTTGGTGTTGACGGATTTGAAATATTCTTGTGAGGCGAGGTTGATTAAAACGTCGCTGCCTGCCTGCTTCAGCGTTTGGTTGAGCAGGTCGGTGATTTTATCGCCCCAAAATTCGTAGAGGTTTTTGCCGCGCGTGTTGGTAAAGGCTGTGCCCATTTCCAAGCGGTAGGGCTGCATCAAGTCGAGCGGGCGCAGTACGCCGTATAGGCCGGAGAGCAGACGGACGTGTTGTTGCAGGTAGTCGATTTGTTTCGGTTTGAGCGTATCGGCGGCGATGCCTTCATAGACGTCGCCGTTGAACATAAATACAGCCTGTTTGGCGTTTTCAGGCGTAAACGGCGTGTGCCATACGGCATTGCGTTCGGCGTTGAGCAGGGCGATTTTGTCGGAAACATGCATCAGCTCGGCGATTTGTTGAGGGGCAAGTTTGCGTAATTCCTGCATCAGGATTTCCGCTTCGGGCAGAAGGTCGGGCTGGGTAAAGCTGCTGACGGGGGAGGGGTCTTTTTCGTTGAGGTTTTTGGCTGGGGATAAGACAAAAAACATAATAATTTCGGCTTTGAAATGAATAATGTGTGGGATTGTAGGTTTAAAATCGGGGAAGAACAAGACGGGCTAAACGCATTAATTGAATGCTTTTATTGAAACGTATTTCTGTTGAAAGTAAAATTCGAAGCTTCCACCTGTTTCTGACATTTCTACTTGAGGAGAATATTATGTCTAAAACCATTATCCATACCGACAAAGCCCCTGCCGCAATTGGCGCATACAGCCAAGCAGTCCGCGCAGGCGATACGGTTTATATGAGCGGCCAGATTCCTTTGGATCCGGCCACGATGACTGTGGTCGGTAATGGCGACTTCCGCACCGAAGCAGTGCAAGTATTTAAAAACCTGCAGGCCGTAGCCGAAGCGGCCGGCGGTTCTTTAAACGATATCGTCAAACTCAATGCTTATTTGACCGATTTGGCCAACTTTGCCGTGTTTAATGAAGTGATGGCTGAATTTATTGCACAACCTTTCCCTGCGCGTGCAGCGGTTGGCGTGGCCAGCCTGCCTAAAGGCGTTCAGGTTGAAGCGGAAGCAGTATTGGTTTTAAACGCATAATTGATGTTTCAGACGGCCTGGGCTGGGCTTGAGGCCGTCTGAAAAGAATAACAACGGAAAACAATAATAATGGCACATTACGCAATCGGAGACATTCAAGGCTGCTTTGACGAGTTGACTTTGCTGCTTGCCAAAATCGGCTTTAATCATGGTACGGACACCCTTTGGCTGGTCGGCGATATTGTCAATCGCGGCCCGAAGTCATTGGAAACCCTGAAATTTGCCAAAGAGCACGACAGCAGTGTGCAAATGGTTTTGGGTAATCATGACTTGCATCTTTTGGCCGTCGGTTGCGGTGAAGGAACGCTCAAGCGCAGCGATACGGTTGAGCCGATTTTGACACATCCCGAGAGTCAATCCCTATTGGACTGGCTGCGTCATCAACCGCTTTTGGTGCGCGCCAACAGGCATGTGATGGTGCATGCCGGTATTTTGCCACAATGGTCGGTTGATAAGGCCGAAAGCCTTGCCCGTGAAGCCGAGGCTGAATTGCAAGGTAAAAAATACAGGAAATTTTTTGGCAAAATGTACGGCAACAAGCCGACTGCGTGGACGGATGATTTGACCGGCTACGAGCGCCTGCGGATGATTGTCAATGTCTTTACCCGTATGCGTGCGTTGACGTACAAAGGCGAATTGGATTACGAATATAAATCCACTTTGAAGAAGATGCCGCTTTACCTGCGCCCTTGGTTTAAAGCGCCTGATAGGCAGAATTTGGATTATATTACCGTGTTTGGGCATTGGTCGTCGTTGGGCTACGTTAATACAGACCAAGTAATTGCTTTGGATACCGGCGCGTTGTGGGGCGGAGAGCTGACAGCGGTCAATTTGGATACCAACGAAGTAATACAGGTACCGTCATTGGGCGGATTGGACTGGAAAACGGCATTAAAATAGTTTGGATAAGATAAAAGGCCGTCTGAAATGTTTCAGACGGCCTTTTTGTATTGGTTAATCCAAAGAAGGAAGGAGTTTTCCCGGATTCATAATGCCGTAAGGGTCAAGCTGATTTTTGATGGCATGCATCAGAGCAAGTTCGGCCTGTGTACGCACTCGGGGCAGCCAATGTTTTTTGATGATGCCTACGCCGTGTTCGGCGGCAATCGTGCCGTGGCAGGCAAGGATGTTTTCATAAACAATGGTATTGACGGCGTCTTCGTATTGGTAGGCTTCGTTGCTCAATACGTTGGGGAGGAATGTATTGTAATGCAGGCTGCCGTCGCCCAAATGTCCGAAGCAGACAATTTGTATGCCGGGAAAACGGATTTCCAGGGCAGGAGCGCATTGGCGGACAAAGGCGGCCACTTGGGCGATAGGGACGGCGATGTCGTGTTTGATGCTGGTACCGAGTTTGCGTTGGGAAGCGGAAATATTTTCACGCAAGGTCCATAAGTCGGAGCGCTCTTGCTCGGATTGCGCCAAGATACTGTTTTCCCAGCCGTTTTGATAGAGAAATTCGGCAAGTTTTTCATCCAGTCCGGCCTCGGGAAGGGAATCTGCAAGTTCAATCAAAATATGCCATTCCGCATCGGCAGGCTTTTTGAGTTGGCTGAATTCTGAAGATAAATCGAGGGCAAAGCGGCTGATCAGCTCGAAGCTGGTCAAGCGCTCGGCAAAATGACCTTGCACAGCAGTTAAAAGCGAGACGGCGGATTCAATATCGTCTAAACCTACCCATGCGGTCGCTTTGGTTTTGGGCTGGGCAAAGAGTTTGAGTGTGGCGGCGGTAATGATGCCCAATGTTCCTTCGCTGCCGATAAAAAGATGGCGCAAGTCGTAGCCGGTCGTGTTTTTGTGCAGGGGCTGAAGGTGGGAAACCAGTTCGCCGTTTGGTAAAACGACTTCCAAACCCAATACCAAATCACGCATGCTGCCATAACGCAAGACATTCAAACCGCCGGCATTACAGGCGATATTGCCGCCGATTTGGCAAGAGCCTTCGCTGGCCAGGCTGAGCGGAAACAGTCGTCCGACTTCGGCTGCCGCCTTTTGAGCATTTTGCAAAATCACGCCTGCTTCAACCGTCATGCTGTTGTCGGCAAGGTTGATATCGCGGATACGGTTGAGCTTGGAGAGATTGAGCAGTACGCCTTCGCTGGTTACCGTTGCGCCGCATAATCCGGTATTGCCGCCTTGCGGGGTTACGCGGATGCGGTTTTCAAAACAGAAACGCATGATTTTCTGCACACTTTCGACAGAGTTCGGCTGTAAGACAATATCCGGCGAAGAAACAAAACGACGGCGTTGGTCGTTTAACAAGGCCGGAGTGGCTTCGATGATTTCAGAGGCGGAAAGAAACTCAGCAAAACGGTCGTGAAGGTGCATGGCAGTCAGGCGGAAAAGTTGGGAAGTGGAGTGTGAAGAATGTAAAAAAGCAGGATACGCAATGGTATCCTGCCTTTCTTATATTCAAAAGAATATTATTTAGCAGCTTCAGAAGCGGCAGACGCAGCGGCTTCAGCAGCAGAAGCAGCAGCTTCAGTAGCAGAAGCAGCGGCTTCAGAAGCAGATGCAGCAGCTTCAGTAGCAGCAGCTTCGGTAGCTTCAGCAGCAGATGCAGCAGCTTCAGTAGCAGAAGCAGCGGCTTCAGAAGCAGCAGATGCGGCAGAAGCAGCAGTTTCAGCAGCTTTATCAGCACCGCCACAAGCGGCCAAAGCTAAAGACAACAAAGCAGCAGCGAACAGAGATTTTTTCATTTTTGAGGACCTTTTTTAAATCGATTTAAACTAAAAATAGCCGTCAAACGGCCTGTACAGTAGAAATTCATTGCTGAATTTTTCGTTATTATGCCCCACGGGGTTGGTCAATGCAACGTTGCTTAACCGTTTGCATACTAAAATCAATACAAAATTAGCGAAAATAATGTAAATCAGGGGAGTAGGTAAAAAATAATCTAAAAATATTCATAATTAATGAAAATTTTAAAAATCATTTTTATTCAATAGCTTGATTATTTTTAACTGTTGTTGGATTTAAGGGTTTGGAATGTTTTTGCGTTTGGGGATTTTTTTGTAATTTAGCAACTTTGTGTTGTGAAAAAGCAACTTTTATGGATTGGAATCATTCAATTTTGTTTTTTATATGGACTTTTTCGGTTTTGTTGTGTTCACCAAAAGTATTTGTTTAAGGTAAACCGATTGTTTAGTTACAGCTGTGATAGAATAGCCTGAACCTGACTTTTAAATATTGATTAAGGACGACATGATGTCTATTGTTAAAAATTCCGTAGTTTCCCTGCATTATGAAATGTATGATGCAAACAACCAGTTGTTGGACAAAACCGAAGAGCCGATTGCTTACTTGCATGGCGGTTATGACGGTATTTTCCCTTTGGTGGAAGAAGCGTTGCACGGCAAAAATGTAGGCGATACCGTCGAAGTGGCTTTGTCGCCTGATGATGCTTTCGGCGAACAAGATCCTGAGCTGGTGCGCATTGAAGATGTCAGCGTGTTCCCTGTTGAAGTTGAAGTCGGCATGATGTTTGAAGCCGATGATCCGGAAACCGGCGATGTATTGATTTATCGTGTAACCGATGTTGCCGACGGCAAAGCCGTGGTGGACGGCAACCATCCTTTGGCCGGTATGAAAGTATTGTTCAAAGCGACTGTTGAGGGCGTGCGCGATGCGACTGAGGAAGAAATTGCCCACGGTCACGTACACGGTCCGCACGGTCATCACCACCACTAATCAGGCTTGAAGCATGATAAAGGCCGTCTGAAAAGGAATGTAACCTTCCTTTTCAGACGGCCTTTAAGTTTTTACAAGACAGATAAATAGGAAATTTTGGCGCAGGTCAAATCAAACAGGGAAATATGGATTTTGTTAGAGACTACAATGAATTACATGTAACGGTGCGACAAGATCTGTATTAAGATTCAGATATTGGTAAAACAGGCAGAATGCAATGAGTGAGACATTGGAGCAGCAGGCTCTAGAGGCCGGTATTGATTTAGGCTACCACGACATCAACGGTACATATCATGCGACCAAACCTGAGGTTTTGGAATCGATCGTTGCTGTTTTGGACAAAAGCAAACCGGATTCAGACGGCCTTTATCTGAATACGATGGTCGCGCATGAAAACGGTGAAGAATCTTTACAGATGCCGTCTGAATTTCATGGTGCAGAAGCGGTCGTATTGAGTGATGAGGCGGATGAGTGCCAGAACTTGACTTTATATCCGGGCGACAACGATACGCTTTGGATTAAGCTGCCCCAACTGGCTTGCGGTTATTACACCTTGTCGGCCGAGACCGGCGGCAAATGTCGCCTTGTGCGCCTGATTGTTGCGCCTGAATCGGTTTATCAGCCTAAACTGCTTGCCAATGGCGGTCGGATGAATGGTTTGACCATGCATTTGTACAGCCTACGTTCCGAGCGCAACTGGGGCATAGGCGACTTTACCGATTTGCTGAACCTGATGAAATATGCAGCAGAGAAAAAGCTGGATTTTGTCGGTATCAATCCTTTGCATGCCTTGTTTACCAGCAAACCTGCCTTTGCCAGCCCGTATAGCCCTTCTTCGCGCGAATGGCTCAATCCCATTTATTTGGATATCGAAAAAGTCGGTGCGTTTACTTATAACGAGCAACTGAAAAACTGGCTGGCACAACCGAAAATCCGTCAGCGCATTGCCGCTTTGCGTGTTACGGAAACGGTGACTTATACGGCGGTTTGGGCATGCAAGCGTGATGCGTTGCACATGGCGTTCAACGCTTTTGAACAGGATACTTGCGAAGCTGCAGAAAATGAACGCGCTGCATTTGAAGCATTTGTTGCGGACAAAGGCGAGGCTTTGCAGGGCTTCGGTTTGTTTGAGGCTTTGGGCCAGTATTACAGCCGTCCCGGACAAGTGGGTTGGCAGTCATGGCCGTCTGAATTTCATCAACCTGATAGCGAAGCAGTAGAAAAATTTGCGCGCAGTCATGAGCGTGAAATCCGTTTTTATATGTGGCTGCAATGGCTTTGTGCGGAGCAGTTGCGCGAAGTCAACCAAGCCGCTGCCGAATACGGTGTCAAACTCGGCATTTACGGCGATTTGGCGGTTGGCGTGGCGCGAGGCAGCGCGGATACTTGGTTAAACCGTCAAGATTATTGTATGGACTTGTCAGTCGGCGCGCCGCCCGATCCTTTGGGGCCGACAGGGCAGAATTGGGATTTGCCGCCGCTTAATCCGTTGATGTTGAAGCATACGGGCTATGAAAAGTTTGCCCATCTGTTGCGCGAAAACATGCGCCTGTATGGCGTATTGCGGATTGACCATGTGATGGCATTGTGTCGTTTGTGGTGGGTTTTAAACGATAAAACAGCAGATTTCGGCGCGTATGTGCATTACGATGCCGAAGTGATGTTTGCTATTTTGGCGTTGGAAAGCCGGCGCAACCGTTGCGTCATCATCGGCGAGGATTTGGGTACGGTACCGGACGAAGCCCGCCATCTGCTCAACCGCTATCAGGTTTTCTCTTACAAAGTAATGTATTTCAGCAAGGGCTGGAACGGTTTCCAATTGCCGGAAGAATACCCCGAGCAGGCGATTACGGTCATCAGTACCCACGATGTTGCGCCCTTGGCGGGCTATTGGACAGGCAAAGATTTGGATACGATGTTCAAACTCGGTACTTTGCATGATGCAGCCGCTTTTCAGACGGCTTTGGATGAGCGCGAACACGATAAAGCCGATTTGCTGGATAAATTGAAATATACCGGCTGTCTGGGTGCAGACGTACAAATGCCGGCAAAAGCCGATGAAACCTTGCTGGCGGCTTTGCACAAATACGGCGCATTGAGCCGCAGCAAGCTTTACGCCGTACAACTGGAAAACCTGCTGGGCGTCATTGACAATCTGAATGTCCCGGGTGTAACCAAAGGCTATCTGAACTGGGCGCAAAAAATGCCGGTTTCTTTGGAAGATTTCCTACAACACCGCCTCATGGGCGGCCAACTTGCCATTATTGACGAGGTACGCATGAAAACAAACAGCCAAATCAAGACTTATCATGAACTTGACCAAATCGAGCGCGATACGGTCGAAAGCCTGTTTCTTGCCACCCATAGCGATGTGTTCGCTTATTTGGGACGACACCGCCTTGCAGAGGGCGATGAAGTGGTACGCGTTTTGATTCCCGGCGCAGTAAGCGTGGATATCGTGAACCGCCGCAGCGGCGAACTCATTGTGCCGTCTGAAAAAATTGATGAACGCGGTTTCTTTGTGGCTGTTTTGCCCGATGATGCGCCCGATTACGCTTTGAGTATCCGTTATGCCGAAGACTCCGAGCCTGTAATTGAAGAAGACCCTTATCATTTCAGCTCTGCGTTGCAAGACATGGATTCTTGGCTGTTGGCCGAAGGCAAACACCTGCGTCCTTATGAGACTTTAGGCGCGCATTTTGCCGAGTTGGATGGCGTAAAAGGCGTACGCTTTGCCGTCTGGGCGCCAAATGCGCAACGTGTTTCCGTCATCGGCGAGTTCAACAACTGGGACGGCCGCCGCCATGTGATGCGTTTTCACCGCGACAACGGCATTTGGGACATCTTCATTCCTGCTGTCAAACTCAATGCCCTCTACAAATTTGAAATCCGCGATGCCAACGGCGATGTGCGCGAAAAAGCCGACCCGTATGCTTTTGGTGCGGAACTACGCCCGACCACGGCATCTATCGTGCGCGGTTTGCCTGACGAAGTCGAAGAACCGGCCTTCCAAGCCCGTGCCAACGCCATTGATGCACCGATCAGCATTTATGAAGTGCATTTGGGTTCGTGGAAGCGCAATCCGGAAAACAATTTCTGGTTGACTTACGAAGAGCTCGCCAAAGAATTGGTCGCATACGTCAAAGACATGGGCTTTACCCATATCGAGTTCCTGCCTGTTTCCGAATATCCGTTTGACGGCTCATGGGGCTATCAGGCAACCGGTTTGTATGCGCCGACCAGCCGTTTTGGTTCTCCGGAAGACTTGCGCGCATTGATTAAAGCCGCACACGACGAGGGTATCAGCGTTATCCTCGACTGGGTAGTCGGCCATTTCCCAACCGATGATCACGGCCTGGCCAAGTTTGACGGAACCGCGCTGTACGAACACGCCGATCCGCGCGAAGGCTACCACCAAGACTGGAACACTTTGATTTACAACTTCGGCAGAAATGAAGTGAAAAACTTCCTGCAAGGCAACGCCCTGTATTGGATAGAACGTTTTGGCTTTGACGGTATCCGCGTTGACGCGGTGGCTTCGATGATTTACCGCAACTATTCACGCAAAGACGGCGAGTGGATTCCGAACCAATACGGCGGCCATGAAAACCTTGAAGCCATCGCTTTCCTGCGCGATACCAACACCATGTTGAAAGAGGAAGTTCCGGCTGCGACTGAAATCGCCGAAGAATCTACATCATTCGCCAACGTCACCCGTCAAGAAGGTTTGAACTTCAGCTTCAAATGGAATATGGGCTGGATGAACGATACTTTGCGTTACATGATGGAAGACCCCATCAACCGCAAATATCACCACAACAAAATGACCTTCGGCATGATGTACCAATACAGCGAAAACTTTGTGCTGCCACTTTCACACGATGAAGTTGTGCACGGCAAACGTTCGCTGCTCGGACGTATGCCCGGTGACTGCTGGCAGCAATTCGCCAACCTGCGCGCCTACTACGGCTTTATGTACGGCTTTCCCGGCAAAAAACTCTTGTTTATGGGCAACGAGTTTGCACAAGGCCGCGAGTGGAACTACAACGAAGGACTGGATTGGTTCCTGCTCGACCAAGAAGGCGGCTGGCACAAAGGCGTACAAGACTTTGTGCGCGAGTTGAACCATGTCTATAAAGACACTGCGCCGCTTTACCAATTAGACCAATGGCCTGAAGGCTTTGAGTGGCTGGTTGCCGATGACGGCGACAATTCCGTATTCGTTTTCGAGCGCCGCGACCGCGAAGGCAACCGCGTTATCGTCATCAGCAACTTCACACCAGTAGTACGCGAAGGCTACCGTTTCGGCGTGAACTCTGCCGGCGAATACCGCGAAATCCTCAATTCAGACGACCTGCATTACAAAGGTAGCGGCGTTTCTGCTGGCGCAACGGTGGAGACAGAAGAAGTTTGGTCGCATGGCAAACCAAATTCCCTGTCTGTTACCGTACCGCCGTTGGCAACCGTGTACCTGTATCAGGCGGCAGTCAAAGAAGAAGCGTAAATCAACTTTGAGGGTGGGCATCATGCTTGCCTAAACAGCTGAAAATTAAAAGATAGTGGTATCAATATGACTCAAGGCCGTCTGAAAGATTTTCAGACGGCCTTATATTGGACACGAAACCAAATACATACCAAGGAATCATTCTATGACTGCCAAATCATGGCATATCGAGGAAGGCAAGCCTTATCCCATGGGCGCGACCCTGACGAGCAAGGGCGCGAATTTCACCTTGTTTTCCATCAATGCCGAAAAGGTCGAATTGTGTCTGTTTGATAAGGATAAAGAAACCCGTTTGGAGATGCCTTCGCGGCGCGGTTCGGTATTTTACGGATTTGTGCCGGACGTTAAGGCAGGGCAGCGATACGGTTTTCGCGTGTATGGACGTGAAAACGCAGAATACGGCTCATGTTTTAATCCCAACAAATTGCTGATTGACCCGTATTCCAAAAAAATTGACGGCAAACCAAGCTACCGTACCGCCGAAGAAATGGCATGGTTCAGGCCGGAAGATGAACGCGACAATGCCGCCGTTGCGCCGAAAAGCGTCGTGATCGGACGCAGCCGATTTAATTGGGCCAAAGATTGCCGTCCGGAAATACCGTGGGGCAAAACCGTTATTTATGAAGCCCATGTCAAAGGGTTTACCAAGCAGTTCCCCGATTTGAAGTACGCAGGCACTTATAAAGCCTTGAGTGATAAACGGGTTTTGGCCTATTTGCAAGAATTGGGGGTGACGACGGTCGAGCTGCTGCCGATTCATTATCATCTGGACGAATACCATCTTCAGCAGATGGGCTTGAGCAATTATTGGGGCTACAACACTTATTCCCACTTTGCCGTCGAGCCGTCTTATGCCGATAATCCCGAGCGTGCGACGGCGGAGTTTAAACAAGCGGTCAAAGCCCTGCATCAGGCAGGTTTGGAAGTGATTTTAGATGTCGTGTACAACCACACGGCAGAGCAGGACGACAAAGGACCGATGCTGTGTCAGCGCGGTATCGACAACACCTTATGGTATTGGCACACCCCTTACGGCAATTATGAAAACTGGTCGGGTTGCGGCAATACGCTCAATATTGTCCGGCGCGACGTTACCCGTTGGGCGGCAGACAGCTTGCGCTATTGGGCCGAAGAGTTTCATGTCGACGGCTTTCGTTTCGACTTGGGAACCGTATTGGGACGCGAACCCGATTTCCAATCGTATGGCCGTTTTTTCCAAGTCCTGTATCAAGACCCGGTTTTGGCCGGCTTGAAACTGATTGTCGAAGCATGGGACATCGGCGAGGGCGGCTATCACTTGGGCAATTTCCCTCAACCTTTTGCCGAATGGAACGGCCGTTTCCGCGATGATATGCGCGCGTTTTGGTCATGGGAAAGTGGCAATTTGGGCGCATTTGCCGAACGTTTGGCCGGGTCGTCCGATATTTTCAACCACAGCGGCCGCCACCCGTCTGCCAGTATCAACTTCATCACTGCACACGACGGCTTCACTCTGCGCGATTTGGTCAGCTACAACGAGAAACACAACGAAGCGAACGGCGAAAACAACCGCGACGGGCATAATGAAAACATCAGCTACAACCACGGCGTAGAAGGCGAAACTGATGATGAAGAAGTTTTGCTCAACCGCGAATACACTTCCAAAGCGCTGCTTGCCTCCTTATTTTTATCCAACGGTACGCCCATGCTTTTGGCCGGCGATGAGTTTGGCAACAGTCAGCACGGCAACAACAACAGCTACTGCCAAGATAATCCGATTACATGGTTGGATTGGCAAAATGAGTCCCATATGTTGCAGAATTACACTCAAGAGCTGATACGCGTCCGAAGTCAAATCAAGTTGCTGACAGATGATTGCTGGTGGGAAAAAGAGCGTGTGCAATGGCTCAATGCTGATGGCAGCCCGATGACGGAATATTGTTGGCACAACAGGGGCAGCAAGGCGATTCAGATTGTTTTGGACGATAAATGGCTGCTGTTGGTCAATGCCAAACGTAGTCGTCAGTTATTTAACCTGCCTCAAGGCAATTGGGAAATTTCTTGCGTACCATCTGAGAAATTTAATTACGAAGAATCAGGAAAATGTGTTGTTGAGCATATGGGGATTTGGATTTTACATAAAACAAATTAAATGAGAATTAAACTATTGATTGATTAACTCTTTGATATTTTGTCGATATTTGTTCATTTTTAGCTTGGTAGTATAAATTGAAAATGCCGATAAGATGATGAATGGTTTAATTGTTAATTGAATGTTTTATAAAGAAAAATATATCCTTTTTTTTGAATCTTTCCGCTATAATCTCCTTAGTTTGTAACAAATCTACGCACCATTCCTTTCAGACGGCCTGTTGCCGTTGTCAGGCCGTCTGAAAACCGAGTTTCGTTGTTTTTAATAAAACCATCAGGCGCGTTGTCCAGTGCCTCACGCTAGAGAAAGGCTTCCATGGCTAAGAAAAAACTCCCCATCTCCGGTTACGATTATGTAATGCCTAAACCGGACGCCGAAACCATCCGCAAGTCCATCGTTTACAAGCTGATTTTCATCTTGGGCGTAGATCCGAAGGAGGCAACTTCACACCAATGGCTCAACGCCGCCATGCTTGCCGCGCGTGACCTGATTGCGGAAGATTTCCTCAAAACACGCCGCGCCCACATCGATAACAGCAAACGCATGGTTTATTACCTGTCTATGGAATTCCTGCTTGGACGTTCGTTTGTCAACGCGCTGATTAACGAAGGCGTTTACGCCGAATTTGAAGAAGCCTTCAAGCAACTGGGCAAAGAATTTGCCGATGTTTGCGAACAAGAAGAAGATCCGGGTTTGGGTAATGGCGGTTTGGGCCGTCTGGCCGCCTGCTTCCTCGACTCTTTGGCAACCCTGCGCATTCCGGCCATGGGCTACGGCATCCGTTACCAATACGGTATGTTCAAACAAGAAATCGTGGATGGCCAACAAGTTGAAAAACCCGATTTGTGGCTCGACCAAGATTTGGCATGGCAATTTGCCCGTCCGAACAAACAATATTCCGTCCGTTTCGGCGGTCAAGTGTTGAACTTGGGCAACAAAAAAGAATGGCAGCCGAGCGAAGAAATCTCCGCTTGGGCATACGATGAAATTATTCCGGGCTATGGCGGCGAATGTGCCAACCCATTGCGCTTGTGGACTGCACACGCAGGCAACCTGTTCGACCTTGCCGACTTCAACCGAGGCGATTATGCCTCTGCCGTTCGCGCACAAAACAGCGACGAAAACATCTCACGCGTTCTGTATCCGAACGACTCTACCGATTCCGGCCGCGAATTGCGCCTGAAGCAAGAATACTTCTTGGTTTCCGCTTCTGTTCAAGACATTGTTGCCCGCCACAAATGCCGTTTCCCAAGCATCCGCACTTTGGCAGACGAAGTCGCCATCCACTTGAACGACACCCATCCGGTGCTCGCTATTCCTGAATTGATGCGCATCCTGATTGATGAAGAGGGCATCGCATGGACTGAAGCATGGAATATGTGTTGTAAGATTTTCTCTTACACCAACCACACATTGATGAGCGAAGCCTTGGAAACTTGGCAGGTTGACCTGATGGGCCGTCTGCTGCCGCGCCACTTGGACATCATCTTTGAAATCAACGCCTACTTCCTCAATGCCTTACGTGCCATCGGCAACTTCGACGACGACTTTGTCCGCCGCGTATCCATCATTGATGAAACCCACGGCCGTCGCGTCCGCATGGCATGGCTTGCCGTGATCGGTTCGCACAAAGTCAACGGCGTGGCAAAAATCCACTCCGATTTGATGACCACATCCATCTTTGCCGACTTTGCCAAAATATTCCCAGAACGCTTTACCAACGTAACCAACGGCGTAACCCCGCGCCGCTGGATCAACATCGCTAACCCGGGCTTGACCAAATTCTTGGACAAACATCTGGGCGACGAAGACTGGCGTCTGCATTTGGACAACCTGACCAAGCTCAACGACAAAGTAGACGATGCTTCCGTACAGGCAGAATTCGGTGAAGTGAAAAAAGCCGCCAAAGATCGCCTTGCCAAATACATCGAAACTGAGCTGGGTATCAAAGTTAACACCGATGCACTTTTCGACATCCAAATCAAACGTATCCACGAGTACAAACGTCAAGCATTGAACGTGATGCACATTGTCGACCGTTATAACAAAATCTTGGAAAACTCGGATTTCGATTGGCAGCCGCGTGTGTTCATCTTTGCCGGTAAAGCCGCTTCCGCCTATTACATGGCGAAGAAAATCATCCGACTGATTAACGACGTTGCCAAAGTCATCAACAACGACACCCGTATCCGCGACCTGATTAAAGTCGTTTACATCCCGAATTACAGCGTCAGCCTTGCCCAAATCATCATCCCAGCCGCCGATTTGCACGAACAGATTTCACTGGCAGGTACAGAAGCATCCGGTACCAGCAACATGAAATTCGCCCTCAACGGCGCAATCTGTATGGGTACACTGGACGGAGCGAACGTTGAGATTTTGGAAAAAGTCGGCGCGGACAACTGCTATATCTTCGGTAACACCGTCGAGCAAGTCGAAGAAATCCGCCGCAACGGTTATGACCCATTGAGCTATATCGAGCGAGACAGCGACCTGCGCCGCGTCGTCAACCAAATCAGCCAAGGCACTTTCTCTCCGGAAGAGCCAAACCGCTACAACGACGTGTTGCAACCATACGGCGACTTCTATCAACTGATGGCCGATTTCCGCAGCTACATCGACACGCAATACAAAGCGGACGAGCACTACCGCAACGTATCCGCATGGCGCAAATCAGCCTTGATCAACATCGCCAACATGGGCTTCTTCTCATCCGACCGCTCCATCGCCGACTACTGCCGCGATATTTGGTACATCAAACCATTGAGCGAAAAAGAATTGCCCAGCAGAAATTAAGCGTTGAGCAGATAGCGAAAGCCGATACATCGGAAAGGTGTATCGGCTTTTTTCAGACGGCATGAAATAGAAACGAGTAAAACAGTATGGTTGTATCGCTGTTTTAGCGTATTTCGAAATGACTCAATTTTAAAATCGATATTTAAAATTTAGTAACCATTCATTCTGACGGTAGCGGTAATGTGCTGTATTGCTATGGGAGATTGAGCGTCTGAAACGAAATTCAGGATACACGCCTTTAAGGTTCCACTGCGGAAAGCCCACAGCGGCTATCATTATGTATTGATTGTCGCGCCGCCGTTTGTTGTCGCTGACAAAACTTGCCGCATCATAAAGACTGCGGCGGTGAAGCAGGATGGCGTTGAGGTAAGTACCGCTTGAAAAAAAACTATACGCTCCCAGCCGTGTTGTATATTCCTTGCTGGAAGAAGATTTTTCGGGATAGGCTTTGCGTGTTGCATCAAAGTTGGCGAACAGGCCGCTTTTCGATGTGAGAGAAAATTCTGTCCCCGCGCCCAGTTCGTATTGTTTGTAGTCGGCAAAATAATCTTTGCTTTGTCCGCTGTATCCGGTCTTTTTCGCTCCGGCACGGGCATTGACACGCCAGCGCGGGGAGAGTGTGCGCGACCAGTCGGCATCCACACCCCATGCGCGGTAGTGGGTGTGGCGGTTGCGGAAGTCGTATTCGAAATAGGGCAGCAGGGAAAAGGAGGAGCGTGTGTCGGCATAGGTATATCCCGCGTACAGCGAACTGTTGTGATAGCTGTAATCCGGCATGGCTGTCGAATCTTTGTCTTTTTCCGTGTAGCGGTTGCCGTACAGTACACCGCGCACCAGTACACCGTGATGCCCTTTGAGCGGGATGGTTTTTTCGGCGGTCGCGCTATAGGATGAGAAGGTCGAATCCGTTGGCGCGGGCAGGGTGCGCTCCATCAGGCACATGCCTGAGATTTCCCACACGCATTGGTTGATGCCGTTGCCTTGGTTTACATTGCTATTGTAGCCGTAGCCGAGGCTGATTTGGCCGTGCCAGCGGCGGCGTTTGCCCAGTTCGGACAGATAGTTTTCCACGATGGGGCGGGTTTCAGCAGGAATATCCGTTTTCAGAACTTTCTCAAACGCGGCGGCGGACTCTTTGTTTTGGTTGTCTTCGGCATAAAACCGCCCCGCTTCGAGCAGCAGGCGGGGGTTGTCGGGTTCGGCTTCCAAGGCCGTCTGAAAACTGTTCCCCGCCGCGTGGAAATCCCCTTCGTCCCGTTTTTGCAGCGCATCAGCCAAATGAATCAGCGCGGGTTTATGCTGGGGCAGTTTGGCGTAGCGGGCAGCGAACTGGCGCACCTTGTGCCACTGCCGCGCGTTGAGGGCGTGGTAAATCGCGCTTTCCAACTCTTCCGCCGTGTCGCCGACTTGGTAGACTGTACCGTCTATCATGATGTAGTCGTCGTTTTCTCCCACTTCCCCGTGTGCCTGCTCCGTGTCCAGCCAGCCGCTTTCGCGGTATTGCTGCGTTTGGCGGCTGCCCTCGTCCAGCAGGCGGCGGCGTTCGTCCGCGGCATCGTCGGACGGGGCGGCAAGGCAGACCGTACAGAGCGGTAGAAAAAGCAGGCAGAAGTGGTGTTTCATGGGATAGGGTCCTTTGGGCGGGGAGGCCGTCTGAAAGAAGTCAGATTCGATAAAACCAAAGCGGGATGCAGACTATGGTCAAGCTGCATCCCGTTGTATTCTTGACAATTTGGGCTTATTGTTTGCGACCGCCGAAGGCTACATCTTTATCTGCTCCCGCGCGATCCACGATACCGGCCAAGGCTTCCGCACTGTTGCCGTAGAAACGGCCGGTAATATGTTCGTTCACCTTGCCGTTGTCAAATGTGCCGTTGCTCCGAATATTGGTACCGGCGAAGTTTACACTGTCACCTGGACGGGAGATACTGCCTGTCAGTGAACCTGACCCTGTCCCGTAATTAGCGGTAAGTGTACCGGTGTAGAAATCGTTGCGGCCGGGAGTGTGTTTGTTCACGCCCAATACATTGTATTTAGCATTAACGAGCTTCGGCATATTTCGGGTCGGATTGTCGCCTACATACCAAACGGTGCGTTTGCCGTCCGCCATATTCAAATCCGTACTGTTTTGCGGCGGATTGCCTTTGCGCGGTGCCCATTCGCCGAAGAACACGTTGCCGTCGCTGCCGTTCATACCCGGCACCTTGGCGATGACTAGGCCGCCGAACTTGGGTGCGGCGGGAATGGCCGGGTTGGCCATCTGGCGCACGCTGTATACTTCGGTGTTGTTGTGGCGGTTTTCATACCACACCTGTCCCAACGGCGGATTATAGAACCAGCCGATTACCGGTTTCACATCCTTTAAGGTCAGATAATGCGGATTGCGCGTGCCGTCCACATTGGCATAGGGGTCGTTGCCGTTAATCGGAACTTTCTGTGTGCCCTGTTTATATTTGATACCGATATGTTTAACCGGGCCGTCTTCCAGATTGATGGAGTTTGACCAACTATGGCCGTTGTCGGTACTGAATGCTAAGCCTGCCTTGCCAGCACCGAAGGGCTGCCAACTGGAGGTACCTGGTTTGACCGTTATCCAATAGCCATCCTTTCTTTTTTGACTTGAACCACCTTCCGGAGCGGCGACGGCTGCGCCAAAAACACCGCACAGCGTCGCGGCCAACAGGGTTTGTTTGAAGATAGACATGATAAGTCTCCTTTTAAACATTAAGTGAATAACAACAAACATCCGCTTTATTGCCGCCGGCTGGCGGAAAAAACGGCAAAAAGCCTTCCCCTGCGGGGCGGTTTGGTTTGTGTATCCCTATGTCCGGCGCGTTTGCCGCACCTGTCGTTATCCGTCCGGCTAAAATTTCGCCGTCAGCCCGAAGGTAACCGTCCTGCCCGGCCCGGGGGCGGGCACGTTGGACATCGGGTCAAGGTAGTAGCGGTTGGTCAGATTGGTAATGCCTAAGTTGACGTTGAGGTTTTTGTGCACCTGATAGCGGCCGTACACGTCCCATGTCAGCGAGGGGTTCCAATGGTAGGGCTTGCCGGTGCTGTTGAAGATATGCCCCAAACCCCGCTTCAACAGTTGGTCGTATTGCTTGGTATTGACGCGGCTGTGGTAGATGCCGCGCAGGCCGAATTCGAGTTTCTCGCCCAAGGCGCGCATGCCCGCATCAAGGTTGACCGAATACTTCGGCTGCAGTGCCTGGTAGCCGCGCGTGCTGCCGTAGCCCCCTTCGATGCAGACCGGTATGCCTTTGTAGCCGTAGGGGTCGAAATCGAAGGCCGTGTCGCGGTCGCACATCTGCTGTTTCAGGCGGTAGGTCGCGCCCAGCGCGGCGAAGAAGCGGCCGCTGTCGATGCGGCCCTGCCATTCCAGCCCGGCGGTATCCTTGCTGTCGTATTGCACGGTGCGGAAATGGTCGGTGGTCTCGATTACGTTCCGGATGCGGTTGCGGTAGTAGGTCAGGCGCATATCGCCTTGGCGCAGCCGGGCAAAGTGCGGTGCGAAGTTAAAGTTGTAGCCGATTTCCAGGCTGCGGCTGCGTTCCGGCTTGAAGCGGAAATTCGGCGCTTTGGGCGATCCGACATAGTCCAGGTCGTTGTAAAAGCTGCCGACTTCGTACACGCTGGGGAAGCGGGTCATCTGCGCGTAGCGCACGAATAAGCGGTTGTTGTCGGTCAGGTCGTAGCTGACGGCGACGGTCGGCGCCCAGGCATGGGCGCGTATCGGTTTGGGCTGCGCCCAGTATTGCTCTTCAGTGTAGTGTTTATTGATAATCTTATGTTCTGATCCGGTATCACCGCCGGTTTCCGGATAACCGACACCCATATTGGATAGTTTTCCTGCTTTGTAATGATCAAGACAGGTTATTACGCTATTTCTTATACAGTTCTCAGAATTCCCCAACCCTGCCCAATATCGGTAATGTGACTGATTCAATCCCTGTGGATTGGCAACCTTTTCCTGATAATTTTTCACAAAATCATGGAAATGTTCGGGCAGCGAACCGCTGTCCAGCTTGCCGTTCACAAACGGCACATATACGGGGCGCACCCGGTACAACGGATGATTTTGAGAATTATTACCATAATAACCTGTACCGTCACCATAAGCAAGCCCGTCACTGCCGATATATTGATACTGGTCGTATACCTTATATTCCGAACTATTATACTCTTTCGGCAGTTTATAGCGTGCGCCGTGCGCCTGCATAGCCCGGTTGGCGGCGGCGATGGCGGCATCATCGCCTGACTGGTGGGCACGTCGGCTCTGTTCGGATACCGCGTCCCAATCGCGCCGCTCCCGATCGCCAACCAGCTCGAAATATGGGATGTACACACCGTCCGAATAAGTGCCGCTGTCGCCACCTCCGGCCTGATAGCGTGGGTCGCGGCGGGCGCGGCCTTCGGCCAGGGCGGTATCGAAGCCCCTGAAGTTGTGGTAGCGGATGCCGGCGGAGATTTTCAAACGGTCGGTGGCCTGCCAGTCGAATACCAAGTTTGTTCCCCATTCGCGCCGTTTGCCACCGCGCGGGCCGGCGATTTTCGTCATGCCGGTGGCCATGCCGGCAAGATTGAACAAATCCTGAGAGTTAACCACATCCACTTCTTCCTCAAGCTTCTCGTTCTGATAGTCGGCGGACAGGGTCATGTTCAGGCGCGGGTGTAGGCGGAAGCGGTTGTTGAGGTCGAAGCCCGTACGGCTGACGCGGGTTTTCTGTTCTGCTCCGGAAAGCACACGGTATTGTCCGTTTTCGTTGGGCAGGATTTTCATCACTTCTTCTTTGCTCAAACCGTTGATGCCGTAATCGTTCAGCAGGCTGCCGCAGCTGCTGTAGTTGTCAGCATAATCTGGCGGAAGTTGTCCGCGTTTGGTACACCAGTACCAGGCATCGTAATAGGGGTCGGGGCGGGCGGCAGACAAATCCATGCCGCCGCTCTGGTGGCGGGTGGAGTTGGTTTTGATGCGCCACAAGTTGGCCTGCAGGTCTATCCAGCGGCTGTTTTCGGGCTTCCAGTCCCAGCCGAGTTTGTAGGTGTCGGTGCGGATATTGGAATCGATACTTTGCATCTGCGGCGACAATGATCTGGGGCGGCTGCTGGGGTTGTGCTCTTCCATATTCATCACATAGGTGGCGTGGAAGGGGTTGATTTCGCCGAAGCGCACGTCGGTGCGCATATACTGCCAGCCAAGTTTATGGTTGCTAGGCAGATGCCAGTTGTTTTTCAGCAGCAGGGTTTTGGTCCTGATGTTGCTGTTGAACACTTCCACACCGGGGTGGTAGACCTTGGCCATATTGGGCACGAAGGTGGCGGAGTTTTTGCAGTCGAATTCGCTGCCGCCTTCATCGCCGCATTTTTGCAGGTCGTATACCGGATTGTGCAGGTAGCCTTCCGCATCCTTGCGTCCGGCAAAGTAGTTGCCCTTGTCGCGGTAGCTGTAGGCGGCCAGGCCGTCTGAAAGTTCGGTTTTGAAGGCGGCGGCGGCCATATAGCTGCGGTCATTGCCGAAACGCCAATTGTCGCGGCCGCTTTTATGTTTGGGCGGGGTCAGGCCGTCAGCCACCAAGGCCTGCGGGCTTTGTTTGCCGGTATGCGGGTCGACGCCGCCGCCCGCGCCGTCGGCCGTCGCGCCGAAAGGCAGGGTTCGGTAGTCTTCCCAGCCCAGCCATTGGTTGAGGTTGTTGGCCTGTTTGTTGCTGTTGTTGGAGAACTCCGTTTTCAGTTGGAAGCCGAATTTTTTCCCTTCGGGGATGATGTCGGCGGGTTCGATGGTGCGGATGGTTACCGCGCCGCCGACGCCCGATTTCACGCCGCGCGTGAGGGCGGGGCTTTTTTCCACCGCGATGCTGCGGAATAGGGCGGGGTCGAGGTAGTTGCGGTCGCCCACTCCGTAGTTGTTCATCCATACGTCTATGGTTTGCTCTGTACCATCCACAGTAACGGGGATGCGGCCCTTGCCGGTGATGCCGCGTATGTTGGGCGTAATCGCGCCGCCGGCGGTGCGGGTGTTCATGTTGTACACGCCGTTTAAGCCTTTGAGTACGTCGCCGGCGGATTGGACGCGGTAGCGTTCGAGGTATTCTTTGCCAACATAGGCGTTGGAGACGTTTTTGTAATACACGTCGTCCGCGCCTTTTTGGTCGTTGGTACGTTTGCCACTGACAACAACGGTATCCAATTCTTGGTATTGTTTGGGTTGAGCTGAGGTTTCGATGGCATTAGCAACGGTTAATGTACTGAATGCGCTGGCAAGGCTGAGAATAATTATTTTGGGTTTGGGAGTAAAAGTAGACATAGTTTCTCTTTGTTAAGAACTTAATATAAGAGGTTAAAATACTCTTTTATATAAAAAATATAAAATTTTTAAATATTATTAATATTTATATCATAATTGATTATTCTTATCATTATTGAAATAATCTAATAAATAGTCGTTTTTATCATAATTTTATTTGGATAATATTCAGATAAATAGAAATATGAAAAGGCCGTCTGAAAATGTTCAGACGGCCTTTTGTTTCATTTACTTTGAGAATCAATCAAGCAAGATTATTTTTCAGCTTCTTCAAAACCGACGACTTCTAAGCCGAAGCCGGTGAGGCCGGTGAAGGATGATGGCTGGCCGAGGACGCGCAGTTTTTTGACGTTGAGGCCGGCGAGGATTTGTGCGCCTATGCCGTAACTTTTGCTGTCCCATTTGTAGGCTTGGTTTGCGCCTTTGGGCAGGGTGCGGTCGAGCAGGGTGGCGCCGTCTTCGGTGCGGTGCAGGAGGATGACTACGCCGCTTTCGGCTTGTTGGATGCGCTCAAGGGCTTTGGGCAGCGACCATGAATGGCGCGGATTGGCTTGGATGAAGTCCATGACGCTGAAGGGTTCGTGGACGCGGACGAGGGTTTCTTCGTCGGCGGTTGGTGTGCCTTTGACGAGGGCGAGGTGGGTTTCGCCGGAGAGTTTGTCGACGTAAACGTGTTGTTGGAACTCGCCCCACGGGGTTTGTACGGGTGCGTTGCCCATGTCTTCGAGCAGGCTTTCGGTACGGCTGCGGTATTCGATGAGGTCGGTAATGGTGCCGATTTTGAGATTGTGTTCTTCGGCGAATTTCATCAGTTCGGGCATACGCGCCATGGTGCCGTCGTCGTTGATGATTTCGCAGATGACGGCGGCCGGAATCAGGCCGTTCATTTGTGCCAGATCGACGCCGGCTTCGGTATGTCCTGCGCGGACGAGTACGCCGCCTTTTTGGGCGCGGAGTGGGAAGATGTGGCCGGGTTGGACGATGTCTTCTGGTTTGGCGGATGGGGAAACGGCGGTTTGAATGGTCAGGGCGCGGTCGGCGGCGGAAATGCCGGTGGTAATGCCGTGGGCGGCTTCGATGGAGACGGTAAAGTTGGTGCCGTATTGTGCGCCGTTTTTCTGGGTCATCATGGGCAGGCCGAGTTTTTCGACCATTTCGCCGTCCATCGGCAGGCAGACCAAGCCGCGTGCGTTTTTGATCATGAAGTTGATGGCTTCTGGGGTAACGAATTGGGCGGCCATCAGCAAGTCGCCTTCGTTTTCGCGGTCTTCGGCATCGGTGATGATGACCATTTTGCCGGCTTTGATGTCTGCTAGGATTTCGGGGATGGTGGAGATGTGGGACATGGTATTTCTTTCTTGGCTGATGGTGGGGGCGTGGCGGTCTTGGTGGTCTTGATCCAGCCACATGTCAGGCATATTGGCTGCCTGCTCGATTTTTCGGGCTTTTTTCTCGCCGAAAGATTTGTTTTTCAGCAGGGCGGACAGCTCGCCTTGGTTGATGGCGATGGCTTGTGCAAACTTGGTCTGCTGGCCGTTGTAGTGTTGTGTTATCCATTGCCGCAGATTGTGGCGGCGCAGGTCGGTGGTATTCATGATGAGATGAAATTGAATTGTGTGTAATGGATTGTAGTCTTGTCTTTACCAAAAGGCAAACTTTGTTTGTTGAGATTTTTTATTACTTTTTGGTAATGAAATTTATTGTTTCAGACGGCCTGGGTATGGCTTGAAATTGACGGTTTTGGGAGAATATGGGGAATGTTTTGATGATTATTTTAACGGGGGATGTTTGAAATGAAAATGCTTGGGCGCGGATTGGTCGTGCTGGTGTTGTGTGTGCTGACGGCTGCAGGCGGCTGGTTTTATGCCCTGCATGGTCAGAACGAAGAACATCAGGTTTTGTCCCGCGAAGGGGTTTTGATGCAGATTAAGCAGATGAACCGCTTGGAAAGTACGGCATTTTATATCGATACGATTATCCGTACGGAGAAAAAAGGGGATTGGCGCAGGCTTTGGCAGGATTCTCAAAGCGGTATTTTTATTGTGCGCGGTAAGGTGTTGGCCGGTTTGGATTTGGACAAGTTGAACTCGGACAATGTCAATATTGTGGATGACAAGGTATTGATCAGCCTGCCGGCGGTGGAAATCTTGAGCGTGGATTTGGAAAATATCGAAGTGTACGATATTCAGACCGGCTCGTTTAATTTGCTGCCTATGGATAAGTCTGTATTTAAGACGGTGCAGGAAGAGGCGAAACGGCAGGTATTGCAAAGCGCGTGCAAGGCTGAGATTTTGGAACATGCCAACCGTCAGGCGCAAACGCAATTGGAAAACTTATTTGCATTGACGCAGACGAAGGTATCTGTCTATCCGGCTGCAGTAGGGAAGTGCGGTTAAATAGATTGCTTGAAAAGATAAGGCCGTCTGAAAAATTTTCAGACGGCCTTTGTTTCATTAAACCATTATCCGCGTCGTAAAACGGCGGTATTGATGTATTTTTGAATGCCTGTTGCAATGGCTTGGGCGCATTGTTGGCGGAAGGATTCGCTGCCGAGCAGCCGCTCTTCGGTAGGGTTGGAGAGGAAGGCAGTTTCCACCAAAATGGACGGAACATCAGGCGCGCGGAGGACAGCAAAGTTAGCCTCGTCAACGCGGCCTTTGTGCAGTTGGTTGAGTTTGCCCAATTCGGTCAAGACGGAATGGCCGAGCTTGCGGCTGTCGCGCAGGGTCGCGGTTTGGGTCATGTCCAAAATGGCGTTGTCGACATTGGAGTTGCCACTGGTTTGTACGCCGCCGATGGCGTCGGCGTTGTTTTGGGTTTGGGCAAGGAATTTTGCCGCCGAGCTGGTCGCGCCTTTGGTATTGAGCATATATACGCCGGTACCGCGTGCAGACGGGCTGGTAAAGGCATCGGCGTGGATGGATACGAATACGTCGGCATTGCGCGCACGGCCTTTGGCAACGCGTACGCCCAATGGGATAAAGATGTCTTCGTTGCGCGTCATAAATACGTTGTAACCCAAGGCTTCGAGGCGTTTTTTGGTTTCGCGTGCGATGGAGAGTACGACATTTTTTTCTTTGAGGCCGCTCGGGCCGATTGCGCCGGGGTCCTCGCCGCCATGACCGGGGTCGATCATAATCACAGGACGGCGGTTGCCGCCGCTGCCGCGATTGTTTTTAGGGGCAGGGGTGTCGTATGCGATATTGGTATTTTGACGTTGTTTGGGGACATTGCCGTTGAGTAAGGCCATCATCGGGTCGTTGGCATCTGCGCCGTGCGGATAGAGGTCGATAACCAAGCGGTTTCTGAAGTTACCGACGGGTGCGAGCGCAAAGACTTGCGGATGGGTGCTTTGTTTGAGGTCGATGACGATACGCACGGTATTGGGCGTATTTTGACCGGCACGAATGCTGCGGATAAAAGGGTCGTTAGACAGCACTTTGCTGGAAATGCCTTGCAGGACGCTGTTGATTTCCGCACCTTGAATATCCACGACCAACCGGTTGGGGTTATCCAACATAAAATGTTGGTATTTCATCGAGTGGTTGCTCTCAAGGGTAACGCGTGTGTAGGCGTTCGCCGGCCAAATGCGGACGGCAAGGAATTGCGCAGGAGAGGCCGGTTTGGCCAATGCGGCACCAACGGGCGTGAGGGTGAGAAATAGTCCTGTGCCTTGACGGAGAATGTGTCTTCTAGTTAATTTGACCATGATTCTAAACTTTTTCGGCCTTGGTTTGTGTGGGCGGAAAAGGTGCAGGTTCTGCCCTTATCGGTGTACGTCAATGTAATAGTAATGTCTGCCGGAGGCGTGAATTCCCCACCTTGTTGCGGCCATTCGATGAGGCAGATGCTGTCGGGCGCAAACAATTCGTCCAAACCGGCATCTTCCCATTCCTCGGGCATGGTAAAGCGGTAGAGGTCGAAATGGTGGAGGGTGAATGTATCCAGCGGATAAGATTCGACAATGGTGTAAGTCGGGCTTTTGACTGCTCCCGTATGCCCCAGTCCGCGCAAAATCCCGCGTGTCAGCGTGGTTTTGCCTGCACCCAGCCCGCCTTCAAGATAGATGGTCAGCGGAGCGGAAAGCTGTTTGCCCCATTCTTCACCCAGTTTCAGGGTTGCTTCTTCATCGGGCAGAAAACGGGTGTACAGTCCGTTTGAGTGCATGGAATAGGCCTTGTCGTTCAAAAGGCTTAATTATGATGGAATTGGCGGCGTTTGCAAACCTGATAGACGATAAAGTTAGATAAAGATAGTGTTGAGGCCGTCTGAAAACGGAATTCAGACGGCCTTTAATGTTAAAATCAAAATATCCCCCATAAAATTGCGAGACAGCTTATGCCTTTATCCATAGACGAACAATTATTGCCACACCGCAATGCCATCGACAGCATCGATGCGGAAATCCTCCGTTTGCTCAACGAGCGCGCCGGTCATGCGCATGCTATCGGCGAATTGAAAGGGACAGGCGCGGTGTACCGTCCTGAACGGGAAGTGGCCGTTTTACGCCGGATTCAGGATTTGAACCGCGGCCCTTTGCCGGATGAATCGGTTACCCGGCTGTTTCGCGAGATTATGAGCGAATGTTTGGCGGTAGAGCGTCCGCTGACGATTGCCTATTTGGGCCCGAAGGGAACATTTACCCAGCAAGCCGCCATCAAACATTTCGGCCATGCCGCACACACCATGGCGTGTACCACCATTGACAACTGCTTTAAACAGGTTGAAACGCGTCAAGCCGATTATTTGGTGGCACCGGTAGAAAACTCGACCGAAGGCTCAGTGGGCCGTACTTTAGACTTGTTGGCCGTAACCGCTTTGAAAGCCTGCGGCGAAGTGGTTGTCCGCATTCATCACAATCTGCTGCGTAAAGACAGCCACGAAATCGGCGGCATTACCAAAGTTTTCGCCCATGCCCAAGCCTTGGCGCAATGCAACGACTGGCTCGGCCGCAACCTGCCCAATGCGGAACGTATCGCCGTAGCCAGCAATGCAGAAGCAGCGCGGTTGGTTGCCGAGTCTGACAGCCCGAATGTGGCCGCCATTGCCGGACGTATCGCCGCGGAAATTTATCAGTTGAGCTTTGCCGCCGAGTGTATCGAAGACGAACCGAACAACACCACGCGCTTCTTGGTGATGGGCCATCAAGAAACCGGCCGCAGCGGCAACGATAAAACCTCTTTGGTCGTCTCCGCGCCGAACCGTGCCGGTGCCGTTACTTCTTTATTGCAACCTTTCACCGAGTTGGGCATTTCCATGACCAAATTTGAAAGCCGTCCAAGCAAATCGGTTTTGTGGGAATACCTGTTCTTCATCGATATCGAAGGCCACCAAAGCGATGAAAATGTCCAAAAAGCCTTGCAGCTTTTGGGCGAACGCGCTTCCTTCGTGAAAGTTGTCGGTTCTTATCCAACCGTTGTTTTGTAAGGATTATTGGGTATCAAAGGCCGTCTGAAAAGTTTTCAGACGGCCTAAATTATGTTCTCAATAGTTGCCATTTATGCAACATTATTGGCAGATTGATGTCAGTAAGTTTGCATGATTGGAAATGAACACTCTATAATCCGAACGTTTTTAATATTTTCATGCAAAGAAAGGAGCAAGCCATGACACGCAATACTTCAATCCGCTCAATCACATTCTTTGCAGCCCAAGCGTCGGTCTGACTTTCGGATAACGCTTTTCGCATTCCATGTCGCCCGCTTCGGGCTGCTTTCCCTACGATTATCGGCTAGAAACCAGGTCGTCTGAACATTTCGCAGACGGTGGATACTTATTGTCATCTGTTGACGGTTTCTATCCGTTTTAAAGAAAGCATAAACACATGGGCAATTATCCCCATCATATTCAAATTATTGCCGATTCAAATACATGGATTGAAGGCAACGCTGTCGCACAGCTCGAAACCACCGCCCGATTACCGCATATGCTGCGCGTTGCCGGAATGCCGGATTTGCATGCAGGGCGCGGTTATCCGGTTGGTGCGGCATTTTTCAGCGACCGTCATTTTTATCCTGCCCTGATTGGGAACGACATCGGTTGCGGTATGGCGTTTTGGCAGACCAATTTACGCGCAGCCAAACTCAAACCGGCTAAACTCGCCAAACAACTGGGTAATATCGATACGCCGTTGAACAAAGACGAACAGGTTGATTTGTTAGGCGACGCTGTCGATATGCGCCAATTTTCAGACGGCCTTGCCGTAGGTACGATTGGCGGCGGCAACCATTTTGCCGAGTTGCAAACCGTTGATACCGTTTATCGCATCGATTTGCTTCCGCCTAATTTTGATGAAAACTATCTGCAACTGTTGGTGCATAGCGGTTCGCGCGGATTAGGCCAGCAGATTTTGCAACGCCATATTGCCGCCTTTGGGCATCAAGGTTTGGCAGAAGGGGGCGAAGCGGCAGCAGCCTACCTTGCCGAACACCAAACAGCCCTTGAATTTGCCAGCCTTAACCGCCGTTTGATTGCGGCCAGAATGCTTGACCGTTGGCGTGCAGAAGGAACATGCCTGCTCGATGTCCACCATAATTTTTTGGAGCAAACCGAGATTGACGGCATAACCGGTTGGCTGCACCGAAAAGGTGCAACGCCCACCGATAAAGGCTTGGTTATGATACCCGGCTCGCGCGGCGATTACAGCTATCTGGTCCGACCTGCCGAAGATTGCCAAATTTCGTTGAACACATTGGCTCACGGCGCAGGTCGGAAATGGCAGCGCGGCGAATGTAAAGGCAGGCTGTCGCACAAATATACTGCCGACAGCCTGCGCCAGACCGAATTTGGCAGCGTAGTCGTTTGTCAGGATAAGGCACTGATTTTTGAAGAAGCGCCGCAGGCTTATAAAAGCATCGACAGCGTTATTACTGCCATGAAAAACGCTGGTTTGATTGAATTGGTCGCGCGGTTTAAACCTGTTTTGACTTATAAAACCGGCGGCGAGTGTGGAGCGTAAAGATGAAACAGAATACACCAGCGGTTTATCTGCAAATTTCCACCGCGCAAGGGCCGGCAGAGTGCCGTATATTTGCCCGTTTCGTCTTGGCCAAATTGCTTGCCGAAGCTCAAGTAAAAGGCATTGATGCCGAACTTGTTACCGAAACCGCCGATAAGCACGGCATTTTGTCGGCGACGCTTAAGTTGGCAGGGCAGAAAGCCGAAAGCTTAGCGCAAACTTGGCAGGGGACGCTCCAATGGATATGCCCCAGCCCTGTCCGTCCGAAACATCCGCGTAAAAATTGGTATATAGGCGTTTTCCGCTTGCCCGATATGCCGCAGATGTATGAAATGCCGTCTGAAAACGGAATCGAGTTTCAAACCTGTCGTTCGGGTGGCAAGGGTGGGCAACACGTCAATAAAACTGAAAGCGCCGTTCGCGCTACCCATAAAGAAAGCGGCATTTCCGTGCGGGTCGAGAGCGAACGTAGCCAGCATGCCAATAAAAAATTGGCGGTAATGTTATTGGCGCAAAAGCTGGCGGAACATCATGTCGGACAGGCTGGAAATTTTGCGCAGGAGCAGCACGCGCAACTCTATCAAGTTGAACGCGGCAATCCGAAAAGGACGTTTGTCGGTACTGCATTTAAGGAGAAGTAATTTGCCTGCCGGATAAGGAGGTATTTAAAACATAAACAAAGGCCGTCTGAAAACTTTCAGACGGCCTTTTATCGTTTTATCGATTAGCGTTCGCTCAACGCTTGTTTCATACGCGTAATCGGTTTGATCAGGTATTGGAAGATGGTTTTTTCACCGGTTTTGATGTCCACCGTTGCAACCATACCCGGAATAATCGGCATAGGTTTGCCATTTTTGTCTTTCAGGGAGTTGTTTTCGGTTTGGACGAGAACACGGTAATAGACTTGGTTCGGGTCGAGTTTCAGGTCGTTGGCACGGTTTTGCATGGAATTGCTGACGGTATCGGCACCAACGAGGGTAACCTTGCCTTCCAAACCGCCGTAGATGGAGTAGTCGTATGCGCTGACTTTAACCAATGCAGGTTGGCCTGCGCGGATAAAGGCGATGTCTTGCGGGCGGATATAGGCTTCGACCAACAGTTTGTCGTCAACTGGGACGATTTGCATGATGTCTTCGCCTGCGTTCACAACGCCGCCGATGGTGGTGACTTTTATGCCTTTGACGATGCCGCGCATAGGCGCGCGGATTTGTGAGCGTTCAACCGGGTCGGCACGCATGGCAACGTTTTCTTTGGATTGCGCCAGTTCGGATTCGGCTTGCAAGAGTTCGTTGTTGGCATCGGCTTTGTAGCGGTTGCGGCGTTCGGAGATTTGGGTAGCCAAGTCTGCGGAATCGCGGCGCATTCTTAAAAGTTCGACTTCGGAAACATAACCTTCGGAAACAAGAGGAGCAGTAATGGCAATCTCTCGATCAAGTGCGGCCTTGCTTTGGGATAGGCCGTTGATGGCATCCACCATGACTTGGCGGCGTGCTTTGTAGGCGGCAATTTCGCGACGGCGAAGCTCAGGGCTCACGCTGTCTGGGAAGGAGAGCTTGGTTCCGTAGGCTTCAGCTTTAAGGCGGGCAATAGTGGCTTCGAGGTTTGCGACTTTGGCTTCGCTTTCGCGCAAAACGGCGGAGCTGCGTGTGTCGTCGAGTTTCATCAGAATCTGATCTTTCTCGACCATATCTCCTTCTTTAACCATGATTTCGGTTACGATGCCGGGATCCAGGCTTTGGATTACTTGCTCACGGCTGCTGGGAATGATATTGCCGTTGCCACGGGTCACTTCTTCGACAGGGCTGTTGTAAGCCCAAATAACGAAGACAATCATCAGAATAAAAAACAGGATGATGACAATAAACTGGCCACTGTGTTTTTCTTTTTGAAGGGCGGCGTTGAGGTCGTTGATAAGGTCGAGATCTTTGGATTTGACGTTGTTTTCGTGGCTCATAATCGTGTGTCTTTATTGTGTTTGGTGGATTTTAACCATTAGGGCAGGCTGTTTGAAAGGGCAAGTAGGTTTCAGACGGCCTTTTGCTTTATCGTGCTGCTGATTGAGAGGTAGCAGCAGCTTGTTGCTGTTGTTTGACGTTGGCTGCTTTGGCCTGTTCGTTTTGCATGAGTTTTTGCAATACGAGGTCACGCGGGCCGTCCATCACGACTTTACCATTGTCCATCACAATGATGCGGTTGACGATTTGCAGCACTTGCGGACGGTGGGTCACCAAAAGCATGGTGCGGTTGCGACCCCATTGGGCAATGGCATTGAGCGCCATGCGTTCGGTAGCTTGGTCCAGGCTGGTGGTCGGCTCGTCCAGCAAGACGACTTTCGGGTTGCGCAAGGTCATGCGCGCCAAGGCGATGATTTGTTTTTGACCTCCGGACAAGCCCAAGCCGTCTTCACCCAGAGGCATATCCAAACCGCGCGGATGGTTGCGGATGATTTTGTCGAGGCCGAAGCGGTTGAGCGCAGTCAGTAAGTCTTGGTCGGTAGAGTAGCTGCCGGTACGCGCCAAGTCCATGTTTTCACGCAATGTGCCGAGGAACAGGCGTGGCGATTGGCTCAACAGCAGGACTTGATCGCGCAGGAAGTTGGGGTCAAGCTGGCGCATATCGACGCCGTCAAGGGTAACATTGCCTTTTTCAGTGTCGTACAGACCGCTGGCCAGTTTGAGCATGGTGCTTTTACCGCTGCCGATACGGCCCAAAATACCGACTTTTTCGCCCGGTTTGATGGTCAGGCGCAAATCTTCGACCGCGCTGTTGTTGTCGGCTTGATATTTGAACGATACGTTTTCAAAGGTAATACTGCCTTGAACATTGTCCAAAGTAATGTATTTTCGTTCCGGATTGCGCTCGATAGGGCGGGTAACGATGTCGTTTACGCCTTTAAGGGCAAGTTTGGCCTGTTGGAAGCGGGTAGCCAAACCGGCGATTTGTGCCAACGGCGCCAAGGCGCGGCCGGACAGAATCACGGAGGCAATCAACGCACCCATCGTGATGCGTTCCGCATGGTTGTCGGCATGAATCAGATAGGTACCGACGACGACCAAGAAGACGGTGTTGAGCTGCTGCATGGCAACGGCGAAGTTGACCATAAAGTTGCTGGTGTCTTTGACTTTGATGGAAGAAGCGGAAGTTTTGGCGGTGTATTCGTCCCAGCGTTGTTGCGCCCAAGATGTGGCGTTGTTGGTTTTCAGGGTTTCGATGCCTTCGATGGCTTCAACGGCAAGGCCGGAGCGTTGCGAACCTTCTTTCATCGATTCGTTGATGTGGCGAGAGAGCGGGCGTTGTACGACAAAACCGACAATCACGACAATCGGAATGATGGTTAGGGGAACGAGTGCCAGTTTGCCGCCGACCATGGAAATTACGAAGATAAACAGCAACAGGAAAGGCAAGTCGACAATGGTCAACAAGCTGGCACTGGTCATGAACTCGCGTACGGCTTCAAATTCGCGCAGGTTGCTGGCGTATGAACCGGATGAAGCGGGACGGTCTGCTAGACGCAATGCCATCACGCGGCGGAACAGGGCCGAGCTGATGATTAGGTCGGCTTTTTTGCCGGCAATATCGGTCAAATGACCACGAATCATCTTGGCGGCAAATTCAAACAAAATCGCCAAGACCACGCCGATGCTCAATACCCACAAGGTTTCATAGGCTTGGTTGGGAATCACGCGGTCGTACACGTTCATCACATACAGGGAGCTGACGAGCGCAAGGAAGTTGATGATGATTGTGGCCAAAATGACTTGGTAGTAGTAGCTGCGGAAACGCCAAATGACTTTCCAAAACCATGCTTTGGGCAAATGGTATTCAGGCAGCTCCGAGCGCATATCGGTAGCCATTTTGGGTTTGATAAACCAGCAGTAGCCCAAATACAGGCCGGAGAGCTGCTCGTGGCTGAGTTCCTGTTCCAAACCGTCAACCTGGCGGATATGGTATTTGCGCTCTTGTCCTGAGCCTTCGATTTGGGTGATGACCGCTGCTTCTTCGTTGTGCAGGATAATCATGACCGGCACGGCAAGCGAGGGGATATCTTCCAGATTGCGTTTGGATAAGGTGTTTTCAAAGCCGTGGCTGCGCAGAATTTCGACCAGCGAGTGATAGTTGACCTTGAGCTTTTTGTCACGCACGACTTCGGCGGACAAAGCGGCTTCGGATACGGGTGCACCCAAAAGGCGGGTCACTAAAACGATGTGTTCAATGATGGCTTTCATATTTTTCGCGTAATGTTTTTGATTTAACCGGCGGATATGGCTTTATTTTTTTGCCAAACCGACCCAAGCGGAGATTTTGGCCTGAGTATTTAAATAGTCGAGTGCCGCATCGCGGAAATCGTTGCGGGCGGCAACGTAATCCTGCTCGATGGAGGATAACTCGCTGTATGCGCTCAAAACGTCGGTCAGCGTACGTCTTGCAACTCTAAATTGCATTTCATAGGCTTTGATAACATCTTTTTGAGCGAGAATATGTTGAGCTGTTAATGCGGTGCGCTGTTCGCTTTCCTGCATATCGATGGCCGACGTTTGAACGCGTTCGTTCATGTCGCGCAGGATTTGTTCGGACTTGGCTTCTGCAGCAATCAATGATTTGGCATTGCGCTCTACATTGTGGCGTGCAGCAATATCCAACACATTCCATGCAACGTTTAAATAAAGCTGTCTGGTGTTGCGCGTTGCACTGCCTTCCAAATTGAGGGCAGGCAGGCGTTCGGCTTTGGACGCATCCAAATCTGCACGGACGCTGTCGCGCTCGGCCAATTGCGCCTGATAGGACGGATTATTGTTGCGGTTGGGGTTGTTGTAGCGTTCGCTGATGGATTTCGCCGTATCGTTTTTAAACGGATCTTCCAAATCGTTGGCGGTCAGCTGGCGCGAGGTATAGCGGGATAGGCGGCTCAGCGCCAAATCTATGGTGCGGCGTTGTTGGGCGATAATGTTGGCTACTTGCAGCTGGCGTGCGCGCGCTTCAATCAGTTCAAAGTGGCGGCCGGCATCCTGTTTGACGATTGTGGTCAGGGTTTTTATGAGGGCGTTATGGCGCGCCAAAGTCTGCTCGTTGAGGAGCAGGGTTTCTTTTGCACGCAATGCGCTCAGATAAAGGCGGCCGATATCGCTGCCCAGCTGCTCTTGGCTTTCGGTGTATTTGTGTTGATAGTATTCTTCGCGGCTGCGGTCGCGGCGGACGGCGGCTTCAATCGCACCCCATGAGTAGATGTTCACGCTGCCGCGCACGCCGATACCGTCATCCATGTCGTTACTGTTGTATTTATTGTGTTGCGCCAGCACTTTCGTGCCGGTCAGGGTAACGACAGGATAATGGCGCGCACGGGTGGCCTTGGTCGTGCTTTGCGCTGCTTCTTGAGTGGCTTTGGCTTCACGCACAATCGGGTCGCTTATTAAAGCATCCCTGAGGATGTCTTGCAGGCTGTATGCAGAGGCCGTCTGAAACGGCAGCAGACAGCAGGCGACGGCAACGGCCGATGACAATAAACGGGGCTTTGTGGGGGAAGAATAAATATGCGGCATGATTTTTAACCAAATGATTTATATATTATCGTTGTCTGTATCGGGTATCGCCTGAGGTCATGACCGGGCAAATTTTGAACGAGAACACATACATTTACAAAGCATAAAGCATTTTTTCCAGCTTTTCACAATATTCTGATAAAAGGTCGAGATACAGGCCTCAAAGTATATTATTGCAAAGCGCGACTATCGTATCTAATAATTTTAATGTAAAAAATCTATCAAAAAGGCCGTATGAAAGGATTTCAGACGGCCTTTTTCAACCTTAATCCTTACGTTGCAATACAGCGGCAAAGAAGCCGTCGGTTTGGTGTTCTCCGGAGTTGAGGCGCAGGTATTTTCCGGTATCCAAATCGACCTTCAGGCTTTGCAGAAGTTCGGTGCAGTTGACGAGTTCAAACTCGGGATGTTCGGACAGGAAACGTTCGACTTGCAGCTCGTTTTCTTCCGGCAACACGCTGCAGGTGGCGTACACCAAGCGGCCTTGCGGTTTCACCAGTTTGGAGGCGGCATCGAGGATGCTGTGTTGCTGTTCCAAAAGGTTGGCCACGGTCTCGGCAGATTGGCGGTATTTGAGGTCGGGATTACGACGCAGCGTGCCTAAGCCGGAGCAAGGGGCATCGACCAACACACGGTCGGCTTTGCCTGTCAGTCGGGCGATGCGGGTATCGTGTTCGCTGCTGATGCGTTCGGGGTGGATGTTGGTCAGTCCGGCGCGGGTCATGCGCGGTTTGAGGTTGGCAAGGCGTTTTTCGGCGATGTCGAAGGCGTAGATTCTGCCTTTGTTGGCCATTTGCGCACCGACAGCCAAGGTTTTACCGCCGGCACCGGCACAGAAATCGACAATGATTTCGCCGCGTTTTGCGCCCACCAATAAGGCAAGCAGCTGGCTGCCTTCGTCTTGGACTTCCAGCGTGCCGTCCAAAAACAGCTCATGCTTGTTAAGCGCGATTTTGTTTTTCAGGCGGATGCCCCAAGGCGAATAAGGCGTTGCCTCTGCATCGGCACTTTCGGCTTGCAACAATGGCAATACTTTGTCGCGTTTACCTTTCAAGCTATTGACGCGGATGTCGAGCGGGGCAGGTTGGTTGATGCTGCGGCCGAAAGCGAGGATTTCTTCTTTGCTCCAATGCTGTTGCAGTTGTTCCACCAGCCATTGCGGCAATTCTGCGGCGGTATTCAGGCCGTCTGAAAACTCGGTTTTACGGGCTTTCAAATTGCCGAGGAACGCTGTTTCTTCTTCATCAAGCAGGTCTTTGATTTGGCTGATGTTGGTACTTCTGCCGAGAACCAGTGCGGCGAGAGCGGCTTTGCGCGGCTGCGCGTGCGGACGGCGCAGGGCGGTACTGATTTTTTGATAGTGGCGCAATGCGGCAAAGGCGGTTTCGGCGATTTCGTGGCGGTCTTGGCGGCCGAGCTTTTTGTGTTCGCGGAAGTAGGCGGAGAGGACGGCATCGGCAGGCTGTTTGAAAGTCAGCATTTCAGCCAAAACTTTGGCGGTATGGTCGAGTTGTGCGGCGTTCATAATGTAATGGGTTCTCTTAAAGTTGGTAAAGGGTTTCAGACGGCCTTCATGATGCGTTCGATTTCGTGCCAAAAGCCGTCCGGCCGTAATTCCAAAACGGCAATCAAGCCTTGGTCGATACGGCGGATTTCGGTTGCGTTTAATGTTTCGGTTTCGGCGACACGCGCAGGTGCAAGATAGGCCATGCGGTCGAGCAAGTGATAACGCGCTTCTTGGCGTTCAAACCCGTATTCCGCCCAATCTTGAATATAGATGCCGCGCCAGCCGTATGAGTTAAGTGGCGGCTCAAAAGCATGGGAACCTTGTGGAAAAAATCCGATGCCGCGCACGATGGAAACAGGGAGCGGATTTTCCGGCAGGGCTTGTGCGGCTAAGGTTGCTTTGCCTTGCGGCGTATGCAGCAGCTGGGATTGCTGCACCAATTTGGCGGCCTTGTCCGTCAGCGTGTCTTTGGGATTGAGGCCGCGCAGGTTTTGCACTTGGTCTCCGCCGTAGTATTTACACGCCAGCTCGATATGGTAGGGCTGTTGGTTGAGGGAAACGACGAAATCCGCAGCGCCTAAGGTTTGGCCGTCTGAAAAAACGGGCAGGTTGTAGGCATGCAGTTTGGCGTGCGGCGCGTTGGCAAACCAAAAAGCCAGCAGCTCTTCGGCATAAATGCCGAGACGGTGCCCGAATGGGGCGCGTTGGGCAAGGTGTTCATTCAGCGGCGCGGGATCGGCGTCCAATGCCAAAAGGTAGCGGAAACCGTGCTCCCCCAATAGTTCGCGCACGCTCAATTCGCAACCGCTTTGCCACAAAGGCGGCGCAGTCAGCAGCGAGGCGAGATCGCGGATGGGTTGGCTGGTGAGTTTCCACCATAATGCGTCTAGGGCGTAATTCATGCTTATCCGAATATCAGTCATGCCGTCTGAAAAAGCTTGTAATGTTTTCAGACGGCCTCAATCAGTCTTTTTTATGGATGCGATGGCTGACGGTATTGAAAAAACCGCGCAGGATGTCGATGTCTTCGGTTTGCGTGTTGGCGCGGCCGAACAGGCTCTGCATACGGCGCATCAGGCGCTCTCCGTTGCGGCGGTTGAAAAAGCCGATGTCGTTCATCACGCTTTCCATGTGGGCGACCATGCCTTTGATTTGCTCGTGGGTCGCAGCGTGGTCTTCCTGTTGCAGGTGGGTCATGGGCGAATCGGTTTGGCTGAAGATTTCGTAGCACACGACCTGCACGGCTTGGGCAAGGTTGAGCGAGAAATAGTCGGGATTGCCGTTGATGGTCATCAGTCGGTTGCAGGCTTGAACTTCTTCGATGCTCAAGCCGAAAGTTTCGTTGCCGAAAACCAGTGCCACTTTCTCGCTGCGGTTGGCGGCCTGCAGTAATTCGGGCACCAAATCGCGCGGGGTTTGCAGCGGCGCGGTGATTTCGCGGCGGCGGCTGGTCAGGGCGCAGGCGATGGTGGTGTCGGCAAGGGCTTCGTCCAAAGAGGCGGCAATGGTGGCATTTTCCAAAACGTCTGCCGCGCCGGAAGCGAGGATGAAGCTTTCTTCCGGTAATTCAAATGATTGCGGGTGCTCCGGATCGAATACGGGCGGATTTTCCGTCATCGGCGTTGCCATCAGATTGGGGGCGACGATGGTCAGTTTGTGCAGGCCCATTGTTTTCATGGCGCGGGCGGCGGAGCCGATATTGGCAGGATGGCTGGTACGCGTGAGGATGATGCGGATGTTGTCCAGATAAGCGGGCAGGGCGGGTTTTTCGGAAGTCATGTTTTGTTTTCTGTTTGTACGGGAATCAGGTATAATGCGCCATCTTTTTGTTTTCAGACGGCCTTTTTCCATGCCGTCTGAAATGTTCTTTAACAGCATCGGAAACGATTAACAGCCTCTTGTGTGCCATGTTCGGCGCATTAGGGCGTATTTTACCTGAATTAGGAAGAAAACCATGAATCCGTTTTTAAATACCGCTTTCAAAGCCGCCCGTAAAGCAGGGCAAATGATGATTCGCGCCGCCGGCAATCTGGATGCCGTCAAAGTAGACAGCAAAGCATTCAACGACTTCGTTTCCGATGTTGACCGCAGCTCCGAAATGATTTTGGTGGAAGCGCTTAAAGAAGCCTATCCGCATCACAAAATCACTTGCGAAGAAGGCGGCTCCCACGGTAAAGCCACCGCCGAGTACGAATGGATTATCGACCCGCTCGACGGCACAACCAACTTCCTCCACGGCCATCCTCAATACGCTATCTCTATGGCACTCCTGCACAAAGGCGTGTTGCAAGAAGCTTTGGTGTACGCACCTGAGCGCAACGACGTGTACATGGCTTCCCGCGGCAAAGGTGCGTTGCTCAACGACCGCCGCATCCGCGTTTCCAACCGCATTGAATTGAACCGCTGCCTGATCGGTACCGGTTTCCCTGTCGTCGATCAAAGCATGATGGACAAGTATCTGGCGATTTTGAAAGATTTCTTGGCAAAAACCGCCGGCGGCCGTCGTGAAGGCGCGGCTTCTTTGGATTTGTGTGCCGTTGCGGCCGGTCGTTTGGACGGTTTCTTCGAGTTCAACCTCAAACCTTGGGATATTGCCGCTGGTGCATTGATTGTCCAAGAAGCAGGCGGCATCGTTACCGATATGTCCGGTAATGAAGGCTGGTTGGAAAGCGGCGACATCGTTGCGGCCAATCCTAAGGTATTGGCGCAAATGCTGAAAATTATTTCTGACCATCAATAAGCGTTTGTAGGGAACGGTCTGTATTTATCATGGCAGGCCGGATTTTCAATAATCGGTAAAAGGCCGTCTGAAACCTGAAATAGGGTTTCAGACGGCCTTTTGTTTTGTTGTTAACGGATTCGGATAAAAGCTGAAAATATGGCTTTTAAAGGAGGCGTTTTTTAATTTTGTCTGTATTTTCTATTGCTTCGCAGTTATGATGTGGATACGTTTGGCTGAAATAATGCCGCATGCAATCATAAAAATAGAAAGCAGAGGAGAATAATGAAACGAGATTTTGAAGCAGTAAAACGCATTGTCATTAAGATTGGAACCAGTTCTTTGGTGTTGCCAAACGGCAAAATCAATTTGGCAAAAATCGACCAACTGGCCTTTGTCATTTCCAGCTTGGTCAGTAAGGACAAAGAAATTGTGCTGGTGTCTTCCGGTGCGATGGGCTTCGGGCTGAATGTCCTCAATATGGAAAAACGTCCGGCAGAAATGGCGCAGCAGCAGGCTGTTTCCAGCGTCGGCCAAGTGGCCATGATGAGCCTTTACTCGCAGATTTTTTCCCATTATCGGATGACGGTATCGCAAATCCTGCTGACGCGTGATGTGGTCGAATATCCGGAAAGTTTGGCAAACGTTACCAATGCTTTTGAATCCCTGCTTTCCATCGGCGTCATCCCTATTGTCAATGAGAACGATGCGGTCAGCGTGGACGAGATGGACCATGCGACCAAATTTGGCGATAACGACCGTTTGTCGGCAGTCGTGGCGAAAATCGTTAAAGCCGATTTGCTGATTATGTTGTCCGATATCGACGGTTTGTTTGATAAAAATCCGGCTGTTCACGCCGATGCCAAGCTGCGCAGCCATGTTGCCGATATTACCGAGGAAATTATTGCTTCTGCCGGCGGATCGGGCAGTAAATTTGGTACGGGCGGCATGCTCAGTAAGATTAAGAGCGCGCAGATGATGTTTGAACATCACAGCCAGATGGTGTTGATGAACAGCGCCAATCCGCGCGATATCCTTCAGGTTTTAGATGGCGCGCCTATCGGAACGTGGTTTGCACAAGAGAAATAGGGAGGTTTGATGAGCTATATCGAACAGATGGGCAAGAATGCCCAAAAAGCCAGTAAAACGTTAATCAGCTTGGGAAGCGTGGAAAAAAACAATCTGCTGCGTCAGGTTGCAAAGGATTTGGTTGAACAGGCTGAGATGATTTTGGCGGAAAATGCCCGCGATTTGGTCGCTGCAAAAGAAAACGGCATTTCGGACATTATGCTCGACAGGCTGCGCTTGAATCATGAACGCATCAAAGGCATTGCGGAAGGTGTTGAGCAGGTTGCCGATTTGCAGGACCCGATTGGGCAGGTTGTCCGTGGCTATACTAATCTGGACGGTTTGAAGATTGTTCAAAAACGCGTGCCTTTGGGTGTGGTCGCCATGATTTTTGAAAGCCGCCCGAATGTTTCGGTCGATGCGTTTTCTCTGGCTTTTAAAACCGGCAATGCCATTATTTTACGCGGCGGCCGCGATGCCATTTATTCCAATACCGCATTGATTGCCGTCATCAGGCAGACTTTGGTACAAGCGGGAATGGATGCCGATGTGGTGCAGCTGGTTGAAGATACCAGTCATGCCGCTGCCGAGGAATTAATGCAGGCAGTCGATTATATTGATGTGCTGATTCCGCGCGGCGGCGCGCGCTTGATTCAGACGGTGAAAGAGAAATCGAAAGTCCCCGTCATTGAAACCGGGGTCGGCAATTGCCATATTTATGTCGATGACAGCGCCGATTTGGAGATGGCGGTCGATATCGTCGTGAACGCGAAAACGCAGCGTCCGAGCGTGTGTAATGCCGCGGAGTCTTTGGTTGTTCATGAAAAGATAGCGGAAGTGTTTTTGCCCAAACTGGAAGAAGCCGTTGCCAAAGTGCATCCGGTCGAATTTAGAGCCGATCAAGAAGCATTGCGTATGTTTAAAAATGCTGTTTTGGCAACCGAGGAAGATTACAGTACCGAGTTTCTTGACTATATTATGTCGGTTAAAACGGTAAAATCGGTGGAAGAAGCCGTCGATTGGATTAACGGCCATACGACGCATCACTCGGAAGCGATTGTGACCCAAAGTATTGCCCATGCCGAGTTTTTCCAAGAAAGCATTGATGCGGCGGCGGTTTATGTCAATGCGTCCACTCGGTTTACCGACGGCTTTGTATTCGGATTGGGCGCAGAAATCGGGATTTCCACCCAAAAAATGCACGCCCGCGGCCCGATGGGTTTGGAAGCGCTGACTTCGACCAAGTTCTACATTAACGGCAACGGTCAGATCCGACGTTGATAAACGCCCCTCAACTTCATCAATTTGCGTATAATGGCGGGAAATTTGATTTTCCCCGAACAACCGATTTAGTAAAAAGGAACACACCATGTCCTCTATCCACGATCAAATCAAAGAAGTCGTTACCACACACCGTGTCGTATTGTTCATGAAAGGCACGAAGCAATTCCCGCAATGCGGCTTCTCTTCCCGTGCCGTACAAATCCTCAATGCGGCAGGTTGTACCGACTATGTAACCGTCAACGTATTGGAAAACGATGCCGTGCGCCAAGGCATTAAAGAATACAGCGACTGGCCGACCATTCCTCAGCTGTACGTTAACGGCGAATTTGTCGGCGGCTCCGACATTTTGATGGAAATGTACGAAGCCGGCGAACTGCAAGAATTGTTGAAAGCTTAAGCATTTTAAATATTCACGCAATGTAAAATTGTTGACAAAGGCCGTCTGAAACCCTGATTCAGACGGCCTTTCGCATGAATACGCACTTTGCGCGCCATGCGAAAAAAAGTATAATCCCCCTCCATCAACGCAATTCGGAAAATCAACATGAACGTTACCGTTATCAACCACCCTTTAGTCCGCCACAAACTCACGCTGATGCGTGAAGCGGATTGCAGCACTTACAAATTCCGCACGCTGACCACCGAGTTGGCACGTCTGATGGCATATGAGGCCAGCCGTGACTTTGAAATTGAAAAATATATTATTGACGGCTGGTGCGGCTCTATCGAAGGCGACCGCATCAAAGGCAAAACGCTGACCGTCGTCCCGATTTTGCGTGCCGGTTTGGGTATGCTCGACGGCGTACTCGACCTGATTCCGACTGCCAAAATCAGCGTTGTCGGATTGCAGCGCGATGAAGAAACTTTGAAACCGGTTTCTTATTTTGAAAAATTTGTTGACAGCATGGACGAACGTCCCGCGCTGATTATCGACCCGATGTTGGCGACCGGCGGCTCTATGGTTGCCACCATTGACCTTTTGAAAGCTAAAGGTTGCCGTAACATCAAAGCATTGGTATTGGTTGCCGCACCGGAAGGCGTGAAAGCCGTCAACGAGGCGCATCCTGATGTAACCATCTACACTGCCGCGCTCGATAGCCACTTGAACGAACACGGCTACATCATCCCTGGTTTGGGCGATGCCGGCGATAAGATTTTCGGTACACGTTAATTGAAATGTTTAGGGCCGTCTGAAAAGTGTCAAATATCAACTTTCAGACGGCCTTATTATATGGTTTGTTTTAAAACCCACATCAGAAAGGACAATCATGAGCTTCCAAGATAATCTGGCCACCATGCCTGCCATCGACCATTTGAGCGGCTTGGATATTCTCGATAAAGAGGACAATGTGGTTCATCACATTCCCAATGCGCCCGGTAAACAAGGCTCGCTCAAGCTTTATCATGCTTTGGCGCAAGAGTTTGACGGCAAGCTGGACGCAGCGGCGGCAGAACGCGGCCTGGCATGGTTTGCTGAACATGTTGCCGATGCCGAAGCCAATCCTGGCAAACATCCGAATATTGATTTGCTGTTTAAAGTGAAAGCTGACAATATCGGCCTGACTTTGAAACCCTTGGCTGCTTAATGAATACAAAAAAGGCCGTCTGAAAATTATTTTCAGACGGCCTTCTTATATGCTTAAAGCCTTAAGCGATAGAAGCTTCAACGAATGCAGTCAGTTGACCTTTAGCCAATGCGCCGACTTTAGTTGCAACGTTTTCGCCGTTTTTGAACACCATCAGGGTAGGGATGCCGCGAACGCCGAATTTGGCAGGAGTGGCTTCATTGTCGTCGATGTTGATTTTAACGACTTTCAGACGGCCTTGGAATTCGGATGCGATGTCGTCCAAGATTGGGGCGATCATTCTGCAAGGGCCGCACCATGGTGCCCAGAAGTCCAGCAATACAGGTACGTCGGATTTCAAAACGTCTTGTTCGAAGCTGGCATCGCTGGCGTGGATAATCAATTCGCTGCTCATGTTTGTTTCCTTTTAAATCGGGATTAATGAATATGTTGTTCAGAATAGTGGCAGACAGGGAAAATTTCAAGTGCCGCCACTAGGTAATAGTTTTTTTGAAATGCGCCTATCGTAATCTTTAAAGATTCAGACGGCCTCTTGAACCATGTGGCCGGAGTGTGCAATCAAATGGCGCGTGTAGTCGCTGCTTGGATTGGCAAACACGTTTTCACATTCGCCTTCTTCAACGATTTTACCGTCTTTCAACACCATCACGCGGTGGGAAATGGCGCGGATGACGGCGAGGTCGTGGCTGATGATGATGAAGGCGAGGCCGTATTCTTTTTGCAGGCCGCTGAGCAATTCAAGGATTTGTTGTTGCCATTGGACATCAAGCGCGCTGGTTGGTTCGTCCAATACGAGGATTTTCGGGCGGACAATGATGGCGCGGGCGATGGCGAGGCGTTGGCGCTGGCCGCCGGAGAATGCGTGTGGATAGCGTTCGAGTGCATCTTCGGGCAGGCCGACTTGTTTGAGGACTTCTTGAACGCGGCGGCGCATTTCTTCGCGCGGCATTTCAGGTTCGTGTACGCGTAAGGCTTCGGAAACGGTATCAAAGACGTTCATGCGCGGATTGAATGCGCCGAACGGGTCTTGGAACACCATTTGGATTTCGCGGCGCAATTCATGTCGCCATGGCTCGCCGTTGATGTTCAGGCTGCCTTCGGAATCGATAAGGTGCATAACGGCTTTCGCCAGCGTGGTTTTGCCGCAGCCACTTTCGCCGATGATGCCCAATGTTTCCCCCGATTTGAGATCGAAAGAAACGGGGTTGAGGATGGTTTTGTCGCGTTTTTTAAACCAGCCGTCTGATTCTTTGACGGAGAAGGCGATTTGTTCGGCCTTAAGGACGGTGGCAGGGTTTTCAGGCAATGGGGCCACTCGGCGCGTTGTGCCGGCGTTGAGCAGCATTTTGGTGTATTCATGCTGCGGATTGGCGAAGACTTCGGCTGCTTTGCCGGTTTCGAGAATACGGCCGTCACGCATAACGGCGACATCGTCGGCAAAACGGCGCACAAGGTTCAAGTCGTGTGTAATGTAGAGCATGGTCATGCCGTGTTCTTCCTGCAGGCGTGAGAGCAGGTCGAGGATTTGGGCTTGGACGGCAACGTCCAAAGCGGTGGTCGGTTCGTCGGCAATCAGGAGCTTGGGCTGGGCTGATACGGCCATGGCAATCATGGCGCGTTGGCGTTGGCCGCCGGAAAGTTGGAAAGGGTATGCCTGGGCTTTTTGCTCGGGCTGGTGGATGCCGGTTTCGTCCAAGAGTTCGATAGCGCGCGTCCATGCCTGTTTTTTATCCAAACCCAAATGCAGGGACAGGACTTCGGCGATTTGTTCGCCGACGCGCATGACGGGGTTGAGGGCGGTCATGGGTTCTTGAAACACCATGCCGATTTCGCGGCCGCGCAGTTTTTGCAGGGCGCGTTCGGGCTGGGTCAGCAGATTGGTTCCGCAATATTTCAGACTGCCTTCAAAGGTAACCATCGGATTGAGGCGCATAATGCCTTGCGACAATACGGTTTTGCCGCTTCCGCTCTCGCCGACCAATGCCAGTTTGCGGCCGGGTTGCAGGGTAAGGTTGATATCGTACAAAACTTGTTTGCTCGGAAAGGAGCCGTTTAGGTTTTCGATTTCGAGTATAGGTGTAGTCATGGTCGTGGCCGTCTGAAAAGTTTGTTGATGACAGATTTTCAGACGGCCTGCATGAATCAAGGGGCCGTCTGAAACAGCGGTTTAGTCTTGAAACTGTTCTTTGAGTTTGCGTTTTAATACTTTGCCGGTGGCATTGCGCGGCAGCTCGTCTTGGAAGATGACTTGTTTGGGGATTTTAAAGTTTGCCAACAGGCCGCGCAGGTGGCTGCGGACTTCGGCTTCTTCCAGTTTCATGCCTTCTTTGAGTTGGATAAAGGCAATGATTTCTTCATCGGCGTATTGGTCTCTCACGCCGATTACGGCAGTGGCTTCCACAGCTTCGAGTTTGTAAATGGCTTCCTCGATTTCACGCGGATAGACGTTTTGGCCTTTGGAGATAATCAGGTCTTTTTTGCGGTCGACGATGAAGATAAAGCCGTCTTCGTCTATGGTGACGAAGTCTCCGGTTTTCAGCCAACCGTTGACAATGGTTTCATCTGTGGCGTCAGGCATATTGAGGTAGCCTTGCATGACCGAGCCGCCTTTGATGATGAGTTCGCCCACTTCGCCGCGCGGCACTTCGACCAATTCGTCATCGACGGCTTTCACGGTCAGGCCGGGCAGGGCGACGCCGACGCTGGCGGTTTTTTGGCGTTCGGGTGTATTGACGGCCACAACGGGCGAGCATTCGCTCAAGCCGTAGCCTTCCAGCAATTTGGCGCGCGGGAATTTGGCTTTAAAGTCGTCGATGGTTTGTCCGGCCAGAGGCGCACCGCCGCTAATAAACAGACGGACGCGGTTGAACCATCTGAAATACCAAGGGATTTTAGTTTTGCTCATGGCGGTGTAAATGGCCGGTACGCCGAGGAAAATGGTAGCGCGTTTGAGTAAAACCTGTTTCAACACGTTGGAGAACGGGAAGACGGATTTGACCAAAATAATCGAGCAGGCTTGATATATCGGCAGCAAAACCATGGCGGTCAGCGTAAAGCTGTGGAACATGGGCAAGAAGACGACGAAGCGGTCTTTTTGCGAAATTTGGAAAATTTGTTCGATGCCTGAAAGGTTGGAAAACAGGTTGCTGTAACTGATTAATGCGCCTTTTGGGTGGCCGGTTGTGCCGGAGGTGTAGATAATGTGCGCCAAATCGTTGGCAGACGGCTGACGGCTCAGATTCGGTTTGCCGGGGAATGTTCGCGCGGCATCGAAATAGCTGTCATCACTACTGGCAGCTTTGGTTTCGCCAATCCAGATGATTTTATTGACTTTGGTTTTGGCTTTGATGTTTTTGAGTTCTTTGGCCAACGGCGCGGAGGCAAACATGAAGCGTGCGCCGCAGTCATTGAGGATGTAGGAAAATTCTTCGCTTTTCAAAAAGACGTTGAGTGGGACGGCTACCGCGCCGATGGAAGTAATGGCGAAATAGGCGGCAATAAATTCGGGAGAATTGGAAACGACAAGGGCAACCCTGTCGCCATATTGTACGCCTTCGTGTTGCAGATAGGCGGCGACGGTTTCTACTTCGCGTTTGAGGGAGGAATAGCTGATTTTTTCTTTGTCGTTGAAAATGACTGTGCCTTTACCGTTTTTTTGGCAGGCTGCAGTCAGCATAGCGTAAAAATTAGGGTGGGTGTGCATTTCGGAGTTTGTGTCCATATTGTGTCGATTGATGTACGGTTTCGATGAACCGTTTATTTCGAAGGATAGGTTTTACATCCTATCGGTAAAATAAGCAAGAGGCCGTCTGAAAATACTTTCAGACGGCCTTGCGCTTTGCTGGGCTTAGGAAAGCAATATTTTGAATTTAAACTTATTTATTCTGTTGATGGGAATATTCCCATTCTTCAAAAGTCTGCCGTTCGGAAGATAGCGCAAGCCGATTGCGTTTCTGTCTCAAGCCATTTTGAGTTTACCGTTGAGTTTGAGGCAGAATCCTGATGACGGATTGGCAGAGCCAATGTTTAGAGACTTTGAGACCTAGCCATTGTTCAGACGGCCATCGGGTACTTTCTTAAACAGGCGATAGAAATTGTCGCTGGTGTTTTGTGCCAATGTTTCTAAACTCTCGCCGCGTAGATTGGCTAAGAACTCGGCTGTATAGCGGACGTAGGAAGGCTCGTTTTGTTTGCCGCGTTTGGGAACCGGCGCGAGGAAAGGCGCATCGGTTTCTACCAAGATTCTATCGGCAGGGACGTATTTGGCGGCTTCCTGTATCAGCGGCGCGTTTTTAAACGTCACAATGCCGGAGAAGGAGATGTACATGCCTAAATCCAAAGCGGCTTTGGCAAAGGCGATGTCTTCAGAGAAGCAGTGAATCACGCCGGAATTAGTATGGCATTCTTTCAAAATCCGCAATGTGTCTTCGGCCGCATCGCGCGTGTGGACGATAACGGGCAGGCCGCTTTCGTTGGCGGCTTGGATGTGGTCGGCAAAGCGTTGATGCTGCCATGACAAATCGCCTTTGCACCAGTAATAGTCCAAACCGGTTTCGCCGATACCGACGATTTTGGGATGTTTGGCCGCTTCTACCATTTCGGCAATGGTAAATTCTTCTGCTTCTTGGCTGTCGGGATGTATGCCGATGGTGCAGTAGATGTGGTCGTTTGCCTGAGCAATGTCGAAGACTTCGGCAAAACTTTGTTTGCTGACGCTGATGGCAAGCGCCTGTTTGACGCTTTGCGCTTCCATATTGGCAAAGACTTCGGGCAGGCGGTCTTTTAAGCCGTCAAAGTTGAGATGGCAATGTGAATCGATTAAATACATGGTATTACAGGGTAAAAGTAGTGCGGTCGCTGCGCAGGCGCGGGCCAAGCTCGGCTTCGATCAGGTTTTTTGCCTGCAGGCAGCTTTCGTGTTCGGAGAATGCAAGACCTACGCCTTTGGGGCGGTGGGCCGAAGTGCGCGCCGGATTGATCCAAACGACTTTGGTTGGCAGGAAGCGTTTGGGATAGTCGGCGATTTCCACGGCCAAGAGAATGTCTTCGCCTAGGGAGAATACGTCATCGGTCGGTACGAACAGGCCGCCGTGTTCTAAAAACGGCATATAGCAGTTGTACAACAGATTGGGGTCTTTGAGTTGCAAAGCCAACATCTTCGCCGGAATGTCTTTTTTATTCATCATTGATTACCTGTTAGGGTTTGTTTTGCCAAAAATCTAAATATTCGATAAGCAGATACTCAAGCTGCATTTTAACACTCAAGGTATGGTATCCGTAAGGGTTGAGCGCGTTCAGACGGCCCAATAGGGCAAACAGCTTGCGTGAATCGGTTTTAGAGGCTGTCTGAAGCAGGGCTTGGGCATGGTGCGGATAATAAAGCGGCGCCATGTTTTGTTGTGCCAAGCCGACATCCATCAGCCACTTTTGCAGCCAGTCGATGAAAACGGCCAGCGGTTGTTTTTGTTTGTCGAACGCGGCGGCGTAGTCGAGTATGGCCAACAGGCGCGGGGCAGCCAGCAGCGTCAGCAACTCTTCGCGCAATGCATCCAATTCGGGAGTCGGTGTGAATAAAGGCGCGCCGCTGTGGAATGCCAACAAGGCTTCGGCATTTTCCACGCCCTGTTGGCGCAGGTATGCCGCAGCCTGCTCATGGGTAGGCGAGGGCAACACCATCTGGCGGCAACGGCTTTTGATGGTGGGCAGGAGTTTGTCGCGCGCATGGGTAACGAGCAGGAAAACGACGTGTTGCGGCGGCTCTTCCAGAGCTTTCAACAAACCGTTTGCCGCCTGTGTATTCATGCTTTCGGCCGGATGTACCAATACCACGCGCAGGCCGCCACGGACAGCGGTCAGGTAAATGTTTTCCACAATATCGCGCACGGCATCGATTTTGATTTGCAGGAGTTTGCGTCCCGTTTCCTCGCCTTCGGGCATTTCCGGCGTGAGTTCGTAAAAGTCGGGATGGGTGTTTTGGCTGAACAAATGGCACGAAGCGCACTCGCCGCATGGTTCATGACTGGACTTGGGCGATTCGCACAGCAATGCTTGCGCGACAAAGCGGGCAAACTCGGTTTTGCCGGTATTTTCTTTGCCGGTAAACAGCCAAGCGTTGGGACGGTTTTGCCAATGGGCGGCGAGCTGTTGCCATTGGGTTTCATGCCATGGGTAAATCATATCGTTTGGGAACTATAAGGTAGGTGGTTATTATACTCTCAGGCCGTCTGAAAAAGGTTTCAGACGGCCTTTAATAAACTGCCCAAAAATTAACCAAATATTGTTTTGCTTTGAAATATCAATGATTAAGCTGACTTATTCACAGCCTTTGCACACGCTTGTTTGGGGAAAATGTGCATTTTGTTTGGGAGTAAAGTTGTGCTTAAAATTTAGGCAGATGTGTTTTTTAATTTTAAATCAGACAGTAATCTGATTTATGCACAAGCTGTCCACGCGATTGAACAGTGAAAATGTGCATGGTGGGGATATATTTCAGACGGCCTTATTTGCTGCTTTTCAACAAAGCGGTCAAATCCCCGATAAATTTTGGTTCCCGTTTGATGAGGTAAACAATCAACGGAAGATTACCCACGGCAACAATCAAATACAGCAACGTGATGCTGTCAAACAACATCAGCAAAACCGCGCTCAAAATGGCGGCTGACACCATAAATACGCCGTTGATGATGTTGTTGGCAGCGACCGCGTGGGCGCGGAAGGTTTCGCTGCTGGCAGTTTGCAGCCAAGTGTAGAGCGGTACGGAGAAAAAGCCTCCGAAAAAGCCGATGGCCGACATCACGAGCATAATCGGATACGCCTTGGCTTGCGATAAGAACCAAATAATGCCGTTTAATTCGGTAAAGCGTTGGCCTTGGGTCAGCCACACCAGCAATAATCCACAGACGGTCAGCCCCAGAGTGCCGATGGTAACCAAGCCCAAAATCAGGCGCTCATGGCTGAGTTTGGCGCATAACACCGAGCCGATGGCGATACCGATGGAGAATAGCGCCAACATCAGGTTGAACACATTATCGTTGCCGCCCAAATGGATTTGAGTGAACGTCGGCAGTTGGGTGGTATAAACCGAGCCGACAAACCAAAACCATGAAATACCGATGATGGAAGTAAATACGGGACGATTGGCTGCCGCTTCACGAATCAGTGAATTCGTACCTTTGATGATGTTCCATTCGATTTTTGTGTCCGGCATTTTAGCGGGTACAGACGGCATAAACAGGCTGGTCATCGTGCCGCCGATGGCGACCAATAATACCAAACCGCCGACAATATACGGCGGAACGCCTGCGACTGCGGTGCCCAAAATTTGGCCGAGCAAAATGGCGATAAACGTACCCGATTCAATCAGGCTGTTGCCCATAATCAGCTCTTTGTCGTTGAGGTAATCGGGCAAAATGGCATATTTCAGAGGGCCGAACAAGGTCGATTGCGTACCCATGCAAAACAGGCAGATTAAAAGCAAAGGTGCGGATTGGATGTAGAAGCCATATGCTGCCACTGCCATAATGATGATTTCCAACAGCTTGATCCAGCGCGCTAAAACGGCTTTATCGAATTTGTTGCTCAGCTGTCCTGACAGTGCGGAAAACAGGAAGTAGGGCAGAATAAACAGCATTGCGCCCAAATTCAGCATTTGGCTGGGCGGCAGCAAGTCATTTTTGCCCAAACCGTAAAAACTGATCATCACGAATAATGCGGTTTTGAATACATTATCGTTAAACGCACCCAAAAACTGCGTCCCAAAGAGCGGCGCAAAACGGCGGGTCGTGTGGAAATTCAGATTGTCTTTTTTAAGGCTCATTGTTTGGATTCTTTGTCTTCGTCTTTTTCGATCAGTTTTTCAGTGGAGTCGTCATCCATCAAAATGCGGTGCGCAGGTCCTTCAAGGTCGTCAAACTGTCCGTTTTTACCCGACCACCAGAAAAACCAGCCGATGATGAAGGCCAAAATAATGCTGATGGGGACAAGGATAAACATACTTTCCATTACATCGCTCCGGTCAAATCGGTCAGGATAAAGGTTTTACCGCTAATGGTCAGGTATTCGTTGCGCAACGAACCGATATTTTTATCGTCAAAAAACAGTTCGATACGGTCTTTAACCACGCGCCAGTATTGCGGGATATCGGTTTGCTCAAAAGGCGACAATACCGCCGCTTCGGCTGCGTCTTCACTTTGCAGCTTGATTACAAAGCGTCCGCTTTGCGGCGGATTTTGCGATTCATCGTCTGCCAACATAATAAAAAATCCGGCGTGTTCGCCGTCTTGAGTGTGGATACTGAAATAATGCATATCGGGGAAATCTTCAAATCTGCCGTCATTTTTTCAGACGGCCTAAAATAAAATTCCGTCCATTTTACATCAAATATTAAGTCAAGCAGCCGATTACATTTTTTGTTAGAATACGACGTTTACTTTGTTAATCTGTTCAGACCGCTACCCACTACGTCCCACAAGGGGTGCAACATAGCCGGAGCAGCAGTCAGGCCCCGACAAAAAATGCCGTCTGAAACCTCAAGGAGCATAAAATGACACAAAAATTAATCTTGGTTTTGAACTGCGGCAGCTCTTCCCTCAAGGGTGCTGTATTGGACAATGACAGCGGCGAAGTATTGCTGAGCTGCCTGGCAGAAAAACTCAATCTGCCTGATGCCTACATCACCTTCAAATTCAACGGCGAAAAACATAAAGTTGAATTGACTGCCAAGCCAGACCATACCGGCGCGGTAGAAGCCCTGATGGACGAACTCAAAGCCCACGGCCTCGACAGCCGCATCGGCGCCATCGGTCACCGCGTGGTAAGTGGCGGCGAATTGTACAGCGAATCCATTTTGGTTACTGACGAAGTTATCGACGGTATCGAAAAATGTATTCCACTTGCTCCTCTGCACAACCCGGCACACCTTTTGGGTCTGCGTGCTGCACAAAGCATCTTCAAAGGCCTGCCGAACGTTGTCGTATTCGACACCGCATTCCATCAAACCATGCCTGAACACGCTTACAAATATGCTGTTCCACATGAATTGTATGAAAAATACGGCTTGCGCCGCTACGGTGCGCACGGTACCAGCTACCGCTTCGTTTCTGACGAAACTGCGCGCTTCCTCGGTAAAGACAAAAAAGACCTGCGCATGGTGATTGCCCACTTGGGTAACGGCGCATCTATTACCGCCGTCGCCAACGGCGAATCACGCGATACCAGCATGGGTCTGACTCCGCTGGAAGGTTTGGTCATGGGTACCCGCAGCGGCGATATCGACCCTTCAGTTTTCAGCTTCTTGGCTGAAAATGCCAACATGACCATCGCCCAAATCACCGACATGCTGAACAAAAAATCAGGTCTGCTCGGTATTTCAGGTTTGTCCAATGACTGCCGTACCATCGAAGAAGAAGCTGCCAAAGGTCATCCAGGCGCCAAACTGGCTTTGGAAATGTTCATCTACCGCTTAGCTAAATACATCGGCAGCATGACAGTAGCGGCAGGCGGTTTGGACGCATTGGTCTTCACCGGCGGTATCGGCGAAAACTCCGACATCATCCGCGAACGCGTATTGGGCTACTTGGGCTTCCTCGGTCTGTACATCGACCAAGAAGCCAACCTGAAAGCCCGCTTCGGTAATGCTGGTGTGATTACCACTGCCGACAGCAAAGCTGTTGCCGTTGTGATTCCTACCAATGAAGAATTGATGATTGCACACGATACTGCCCGTCTGAGCGGCCTGTAATCCGTCATTATTGAAAACCTGCCCGAAAGGGCAGGTTTTTTGTTGTGTATAGATGAAGAAAATTTTGAGAATATATTGAGAAAAGCCGGTAAACATTACGTTTGCCGGCTTTTCCGTTTGATCCACTCGCAGTTTCTGCGAATTCTCTTTTAAGTATTTTTCATAGGGTTGCATGAATGCTATTTCTTACCGTTCTTAATACCCTCACTCAACACCTGTTGAAAACGCTCGTAATCACAAAAGCCCTTTTCATCTTTTTCACAGCCTTTGAGCGTTAAAGCTGTTTGGTTTGGTGGTGTCGCTAAACTTAATGGCGTGGTGTTAATCAGCTGTTCGGTAGATTGATACACATAATCCAACTTAAATTTGAGCTTACCACTTGGTTTGTGCTTCCATACTTCAAATAGCAGCTTGCCACCGATTGGGATATTTTCCAATGAACCATCTAATTCATAAGGCTCAACACCTAATGCAGCCAGCAGAGCGACGATATTAGAATCGTGTCCAACCAATAAGTTAATTTTATTTTCGCTATTTAGCTGCTGCTGAATAAATGCCAATAACGGATATGATGCATTTTGTGCTAACGCTTCATTGTTTTTAAATAAAGTGCGGTAATATTCGTTTTTAATTTCGTTAATTGCGCGCCATTTTTCTTGGCTATCCACACGACCGTTTGCAATTTCAGAATCAGGCTTACCCACATAATGTGCGAGCAATAATGCACTGACAATTTTCTTCCCGGTGCTGATAGAACCCGTAATCTTGACCGACTTGCCGTCTTTGATACTGTATTCACCGACTTTTCCACCTAAATCACATTCGCCTTTTTGCAAGCAGTTTGGTGAATTTTTATAATCGATGATTTCACTCAATAGCGCATAATTTGGCGCTAATTTTTGCTGTAAAGCGGTTAAATCAACGTTATTTTTTGCAGATTCAATCAAAGCTTGGCTTGGATTGTGCGCCTGCGTGTTAAAAATTGGATCTTTTTCTGAACCAATTTCACCGTGATGTTGCAGTTGAACATTACAGCCTGCAAAAGCTCCCGCCACAATGGCCTGACCTGTTGCAATGGTGCGTTGCACTCCATTCGCATAAGCGAAAATACCTTCACCCGATGCACAACGATCTGTCGTTGATAATCCTTTATCAGCAAGCCATTGTCCTAAATATTGGCCGAAATAGGTTTCTAGCACTGTCCCTTTTGCCGTGAGATAACCAGATGGCACATCCCATTTTGCCCACGCATACGGGGAATATTTCGCCATTTCTTGCGGATCTTTTTCCACTGGTGAACGCAATCCGTGTCGGCTGAAAATCAATACTTTCTCTAATTCATAATCAGAACTTGAGGAAGTTTGACCATTTTCTGTTGCAAACGCACTACTTGCTAAAGCTGAGCCAAGCAAAAGTGCGGTGAATTTTAGGGTTATTTTTTTCATATTCGATACCTAATCATTTAATGTTGAAATTGAGCTATAAAAATTCAAGGCATATTTGGTGCCGTAAACTAACACCATAAATACTGCAACAATATTGACTACCGCTTAATCAGTGCAATATTAAGATACTGAGACCTTTGCAAAATTCCTTTTCCCCCGACAGCCGAAATCCAAACACAGGTTTTCGTTTATTTCCGCTCCTAATTACTCCTGATTTTACCCAAATATCCCCTTAATCCCTCTTGGATACCTGATAATCAAGCATCCGGCCGCCTTTTAGGCGGCAACAGACACACTTAGCCTGTTGGCGGCTTTCAACAGGTTCAAACACATCGCCTTCAGATGGCTTTGTGCACTTACTTTGAGCAGCCCGAAATAGGCTGCCCGGGCATAGCGGAACTTACGGTGTAGCGTGCCGAAGCTTTGTTCGACCACATAACGGGTTTTCGACAAATACCGGTTGCGCTTGGTTTGCGCTTCCGTCAGCGGACGGTTGCGGTGGGCTTTGCGCATAATACCGTCCTGCAGCCGATGCTCTTCCAGATGTTGCTGATTTTCCTCACTGTCATAGCCTTTGTCGGCATAGACGGTCGTACCTTCGGGCAGACCTTCCAATAAAGGCGACAGCTGTTTGCACTCATGGGCGTTGGCGGGGGTAATGTGCGGTTTCTCGATATAGCCTTCCTCATCGGTACGGGTATGTTGTTTGTAACCGAGTTTGTAGATGCCGTTTTTCTTTATCCAACGGGCATCGCTGTCTTTACTCGGTGTGGTTTGGCCGCTGACTTGTCCTTTGTTATCGACTTCTATAGCCTGACGCTGTTTGCTGCCGGCAGTCTGAATAATGGTGGCGTCAACGACGGCAGCAGATGCTTTCTCTACTTTTAGGCCTTTTTCGGTCAGTTGTCGGTTAATCAGTTCCAGCAATTCGGACAGGGTGTCGTCTTGCGCCAGCCAATTGCGGTAGCGGCATAAGGTGCTGTAATCGGGGATGCTCAGTTCGTCAAAACGGCAAAACAGGTTGAAATCGATGCGGGTGATGAGGCTGTGTTCGAGTTCGGGATCGGAGAGGCTGTGCCATTGTCCGAGCAGGACGGCTTTGAACATGGACAACAGGGGATAGGCGGGACGGCCGCGGTGGTCTCGGAGGTAACGGGTTCTTTGACGATTCAGGTATTGTTCGATCGGTTGCCAATCAATCACCTGATCCAACTTCAACAGTGGGAAACGGTCGATGTGTTTGGCAATCATGGCTTGGGCGGTTTGCTGAAAGAAGGTGCTCATGGAAAATCCCCTAAATGTCTTGGTGGGAATTTAGGGGATTTTGGGGAATTTTGCAAAGGTCTCATACTGATAGATAGGTTTAGAACTTATAACTGATGGTAAACAGCAAAGTCCTGCCTCGTGCGTAGTTGTTCAAAACGGAGCGTGTCGTACCGCCATATTTGCCATTGCATAAACCGTTGGCATCACATTCGACCTCTTCATCATCCCAACCGCCTTTTCTTTCAAATACGCTGAAATAGCGCTGGGTTGCGGCATCGTTTGCGGCATCCAAAGGATCGACATAGCGTTTATTGAACGCATTTTGAATGTCGAAACGAAGGATAAGGTTTTTCTTCGGTTCATAATTGGCATAGAAATCAAAAATCATTGGCTGTCTGTTGATGCTTTCTGTTTTTTTGATTACCCTTCTGCCCATTTGATGCGAAGAGTAGGTATTGGCACCGGTTGTACCGTCAACAAATTCCTCCTCAGTCGTTGCCCGTGTACTTTTGCCGTAATAGCGCATAATGCCGCCGATGGTCAATTTGTTGCCCAACCATCGGGACCCTAATTCAAACCGACCGTAATCTCGGGGCAAGCGGGAAATTTTGCTTAAGCCGTAGCCTTGTTTGATTTGGTCTTCTTTAGAAGAGTTGCGGGGCGATTCGCTGGCATCGCTATAATTGGTCGGCTGGTTGGTTTTTTGATAGGCGTAAGACAGGGTTGTAAAAAAGCGGCCGAAATCATAGTTCATTTCCACTTCCAAACCGTTTTTATGGACAGGTTTGGCATAGTTTCGATGCTGGATGGAGTATTGCAGGCCGGTACTGGTTACCCAGCTGGGTGCTTTATCCAAATCCCACCATTTGCCATAAACATTGTGGATATAGTTGTTTATTCTGCTGCGGTAGGCGACCAGTTTGAAACCCAATACATCGTCCGGCTTGAAAATCCCTTTTTTGAAGGTATTGAAGCCTATTTGGTAAGTATTGGCCTGTTCCGGCTTAAGGGCTGTATTAACGCCCGAGTCGCCAATTTGTGAAAAATACATTTCTTGAATATTTGGCATTCTATGCGTACGCGAATAGCTGATAAACGGCATAAAGTAGTCGTTGACATTGATGTTTAATGCCACCGAATGGTTTACTGCATGCTTTTTACCGGATTTGGTATAAACCGGTTCGTAAAGGTCGCAGCTTGGCGTGCAATGCTGTTTATAAATTTCAGAATCTTCTCCAAATGCTTTTTTAAAGTCTTCTTGGGTATTGAAGTAGTCGGTATATTCGCCCTTATAGCGGTAGTTGACCATATTGGCGCTGTAATTCAATTGATAAATGCCTTTTTTCAAGGAAGTATCAAAATAGAACGTATTGAATTTTTGCTGGCCTGAAGGTTGCAATATCGTTGATTTTTGGGGAAAGATTCCTTTGTCGCCTTTGAAGCGGCCTAAAAAGCTGTACAGGCCGGCATCTTGATCCGGGCCGTCGTAAAACAGGCTCAGCTCTTCCGGAAAGCGGTTTTTACTGTATTGGTTTTTAAAGAAATTGAAACCGACAGTAGCTTTTAAATCTGTTTTTTGGGGAAGTTTGAAAGAAAAGCTGTTGTTGATATCCAAAAGATTGGCTGTGTTTTTGGTTTCCAAATAATCAAGCAGTCCCCATCCTGAAAAACGTGAGTTTTTCGGATATTTTTGTTTTCCCAAATTATGGGCAGCCAACACGTTTAAATCGACATAATCGCCAATGTTTAAGTTGTAATTGGCTTGGTAGTTGCGGTTTTCTACTTTGCGGCTGCCGATACGGTTGTTCATGGTACGAAGCTGAAGGTCCAGCTTGTTGTTGTCGTTTTCGTATTCCACTTTGACCAAATGGCTGTTTGAGCGTTGTTGCAGGCTGGTCGGGTCGATTGGAGTCAGATCCCATTGCGGTGCCAAATTCTCTTTCCAGCCTCTTTCCAAGTCATCGACATAATCTCTTTGCAAAACTTCAGGATCGTTATATTTTTTGGAGAAAGGGTAGTCCCAATAGCTTTTACCGACCGCATTGCGCTTGGAAAAGTCGCGAACCCAACGATTTTGCCCTTGGTCGAATTTTAATAAGTTGCGTTCAAAATATTCTTGTTTTTTACGGTCCAAATATTCTTCGCCAAAATTGCCGATACGCTGACCGCCGTCGCCTACTTTATAGTTTTGCTCGACATTACGGTGGCTGTAGCCATATAACGCGCCAAGGCGCGCACCGCTGTCAAACCATTTTTGTACTGCTCCGGTTGCCATAAAGTTGCTTTTGGTGCTGTTTGTGCCGGTCAATCCTTTGGTCAAGAGGCCGAAGGTATTGTTTCCGTGTACCACATCGTCTACCCGTAAAGTACGGAAATTGGCTGTACCGGATAAGGTATTGATGCCGTTGGCACCCGAGAAACTGCCTTTGGTTACATCCACGCCGGCAATAAAATTGGGATCCAGTGCCGTACCGAATTGGGAGGAGCTGCCACTGCGTCCGGCATCGGCAGAAGTGGAATAGAAGGTTTGGGTTACGCCGTCAACCATTGTGTTGACACGTCCCAAACCGCTATCGCCACGGATATTGACTGCCAATACGCCCGATCCCTTGTCTTGTTGGGTGAAAACGCCGGGCATGCTCCGAACGATGGTATCAATGTTTTCGCTGGATTGATAAACGCGTTCACGCGAACTTTTGGCTTGGCCTTCGGTAAAAACTTTTTTCTCTTTGGCAATGTGTTTACCTTTGACTTGAATTTCATCAAGCTCTTGAGTTGAAAACTCTTCTTCTGCGTGTGCGATACTTGTTATAGCCAGTAAAGATAATGTTAGTAGATTTAATTTGAAATTCGGATTCATGATAGTTACCTCAGAAACGAAGCTGCTACTGTATAACATATTATTAAACTTTACAAATATTTTGATAATGGTTTTTATTTGTTAAAAAATAAAGTAGATCCTTGTTTCAGGAGATAATCCAACCGCATATGATTAATCTGGCTGAAAAGATAAAGCAGGTCTGAATTTGAATTGGGTTGGTCGAGAAAAGGGGAGATTTAATTGAATTTAAACGGCCGGAAGAAGAAAATTTGATTGCGCTATGTGAATTGAACCGTCGGTTTCAAATGAAACCGGTAAAAAACATGAAATGCAAAATATAAAGTCGATATAGAAAGGTTTGAAGGTAGTTGAAGAAAAGGCCGTCTGAAAATGATATTTCAGACGGCCTTTATTGTTTTAAGCCTTATTCCGGACCGCGGAATGTGTCGTGGCAGGATTTACAGGTTGCACCGGTTTCGCCGTAAGCGGCTTTGATTTCTTCGAGCTTGCCGGTTTGGGCAGCGGCGTTGAGTTTCTCAACTGCAGCGGCAAATTTTTCTTCTTCGGCTTTGAATGTTGCTGTGTCTGTCCAGATGGCAGGCAGGGCGCGGCCGTTGCCTTGAGGGTCGGATTCAAACAGGGTGAACGGTTTTTTGCTGTTTTCGGCGAAGGTTGCGGCGGCTTGTTTGAATTTTTCTACGTCGTAAGGCTCTTCGTCTTTGACCATTTTGCCCATGCGGGTAAACTCAGGCATCATGGATTTGAACGCGGCCGTACGGTCTTCGGAAATAGGGCCTTTAGGCTGGGAAGGCGCGCTGCTGCCGCCGCAGGCGGAAAGGGTAAGCGCCACTGCTGCCAAAGCAACAGGGAGAAAACGGGTTTTCATATGGAGTGTGTCCTATTGTGATGATATGATTATCGTTAAATTTAAAATCAGCCGGCCAAACACTCAGGCCGTCTGATAAGGCGTTATCATACCTTAAACCCAAGTCTGAAACGAGTATAGAAAGGAAACGATATGGCAATTTTGATTACCGGGGCATCGGCAGGATTCGGCGCGGCGATGTGCCGCACCTTTGTTGCGGCAGGCTATCATGTCATCGGCGCGGCACGGCGCGAAGACAAATTGCAGCAGTTGGCAGAGGAATTGGGCGAGCAGTTTTACCCTTTGGAAATGGATGTTTCGCGCACGGAGTCGATTCAAAACGCTTTGAACAGCCTGCCCGAGCATTTATCCGAAATCGATTGCCTTATCAACAACGCCGGTTTGGCTTTAGGTCTGGATTCTGCCGATAAAGCCGATTTTGGCGATTGGGAAACCATGATTCAAACCAATATCATCGGCCTGACTTTTCTGACCCGCCAGATTTTGCCGCAAATGGTAGCGCGCAAACAGGGCTACATCATCAATTTGGGTTCGATTGCCGGCAGTTATGCTTATTCCGGCAGTAATGTCTATGGTGCAACTAAGGCTTTTGTGCGCCAATTCAGTATGAACCTGCGTGCCGAATTGGCAGATAAAAATATCCGCATTACCAATATCGAACCGGGTTTGTGCGGCGATACCGAGTTTTCCAATGTCCGTTTCAAAGGCGACGATCAGCGTGCGGCCGAGGTTTATGAGAATGTCGAGTTTATCCAGCCGCAAGATATTGCCGATACCGCTTTATGGCTCTATCAGCGTCCGGCGCGGATGAACGTCAATTCCATCGAAATCATGCCGGTTGCCCAGACCTTTGCAGGCATGAAAGTGTTCCGTGACGCGCCTGCTCCAGTGAAGACAGAAACGTTTGAAAAACAAAGTATGTCTTTGTTTGGAAAAATTAAATCTTGGTTTAAGTAATCGGCATCAGGCCGTCTGAAGGTTTCAGACGGCCTCTTTGTTATCTGAAATTGAACAAACACGTTATAATGTAATTTTTTATTAACAAGGCCGTCTGAAAGGCTGTTTCAGTTATGAACGCAATCAAACAAAAAATCTTAGAACAAGCGCAGCGCGATGGCGTGCAGGTAACCGCATTGCGCGAGCAAGTGCTTGATATTGTTTTGAAACAAAGCGGCGTGATTAAAGCCTACAACGTTCTGTCGCAGATGCAACAGCAAAGCGAGGGCGTGGTTGCGCCGCCGACGGCCTACCGCGCCCTTGATTTTTGGGCGGAGCAGGGCGTTTTGCACAAAGTGGCGGCGGTCAACGGCTATATTTTGTGCAGCCACGCGCAGCACGAGTGCGACGACCATTGCCACGACCACGAAGAAGCCGAAGCGCACCACAGCGCGTTTATTTTGGTTTGTACCGAATGCGGTACGGCAGACGAGCAGACCTTGAGCCAAGAATGGGCGGCGTTGCGTGCAGGCGTGGCCGAAACCGGTTTCTCATTAAAAGAAGAACATGTTGTTTTAACAGGAATTTGTAAAAAATGTCAGAAGTAAAAAAGACTAAAGCCCATTTGATTTCAGGCTTCCTCGGAACAGGCAAAACCACCGCCCTCAAAAGTCTGATGGCGCAAAAAGACCCGAATGAAAAATGGGTCATCATCGTCAACGAATTTGGCGAAATCGGCATTGACGGCGCTGTCTTGAGCGACAACGGCATTCCCGTGGCAGAAATCGCCGGCGGCTGTTTGTGTTGTACTGCCGGCGCGCAAATGGGTACGACCGTACAAAAAATGCTGCGCGATGCCCAACCCGACCGCTTGATGATTGAAGCCAGCGGCCTGGCACACGCCGCCAGCGTTATCGACGAACTGAAAGCCAAGCCGCTCGACAGTATGTTGGAAATCGGCGCCGTCTTTACCGTTGTCGATCCGCGCCAATTCATTAACCCCGATTACGCGCAACAAGCCTTGTATAAAGACCAAATCGGCATTTGCGACGTATTGGCCGCCAGCAAAACAGACTTGTGCACGCCCGAGCAGCTGGCCGAGTTTCACGATAAAGCGGCCAAGCTGTTCCCGCCTAAAGCCAAAGTGGTTGAAGTACAAAATGCACAACTTGACATCCAATGGCTTGATATTCCCGTTGTCGAAAAATCGCGCTACCGCCTTAAAGCCCTGCCGGACAACACCATGGGCTTCCAGTCTCAAGGCTTCACGTTTCCTGCCGGACGTGATTTCGACGGCGAAAAGCTGACTGATTTCTTTAACGACCTGCCTAAATTTACAGACGGCCTCGTGCGAGCCAAAGGCGTGTTCCAAGTGCTCGGTACATGGGTATGGCTGAACTGGGTGGATGGTCAATGGGGCGCAAACCAAGTTTCGTGGCGCCGTGACTCGCGCTTTGAGCTGATTGCCAAATCGTTTGACGCGGATTTAATTGAGAAGAAATTGCAGGAGGCCTTAGAGAAGTAAATAATCGGCCAAACGCTTATTAATCCGTTACTATATGCTGTCTGAGGTCAGTGGTTTCAGACGGCCTTCAAATCAAAAAATAGAGGAACACTTTATCATGTGGCGTTATATCTTTCATCGTTTGCTCCTTTTGATTCCCACGTTGTTGGGGATTTTGGCGATTACCTTCGCCGTCATTCAGTTTGTCCCCGGTGGTCCGGTGGAACAGATGGTTCAGCAGCTGACGCAGGGCGCAGTTGGCGGCGAAACAGCAGGACGCAGTATGCCTGGAACTTTGGCTAAAAACGGCAACCGCATCAGTGCGGAAGATTTGGCCGCTCTGAATGCTCTATACGGTTTCGACAAGCCGCCTGTGACGCGATTTGTGGATATGGTATGGAAATTCTCCCGTTTCGATTTGGGCGAGAGCTTTTTCCACCACCAAACCGTATTTGAGTTGGTAAAAGAGAAAATGCCGGTATCGATGAGTTTGGGTTTGTGGACATTCTTCCTAACTTATTTGATATGTATTCCGTTGGGTATTGCCAAGGCGGTCAGGGATGGCAGCCGGTTTGATACGGTTACGGGTATGATCATTTTGGTCGGCTATACCGTACCGCCGTTTGTCTTGGGTTTGGTGTTGTTGGTGTTATTTGGTGGCGGCAGCTTTTTTTCCTGGTTCCCGCAAGGTGGCTTGGTTGGCGATGATTTCGATACGCTCTCTTTGGCAGGTAAAGTCAAAGATTATTTGTGGCATATGGCCTTGCCGATTACCGCTTCGGTAGCAGGCAACTTGGCGGTGATGACCGTATTGACGAAAAACGTGTTCCTTGAAGAAATCCGCCGTCAATATGTTTATACCGCGAGAGCCAAGGGCTTGCCTGAGAAACAGATTCTGTGGAAACATATTTTCCGAAATGCCATGATTCCTCTGATTACCGGTTTCCCGGCCGCATTTATCGGCGCGTTCTTTACCGGCAGCCTGTTGATTGAAACGTTGTTCTCGCTGGACGGATTGGGTTTGTTGTCTTACGAGGCAGTGATGAAACGCGATTATCCTGTCGTAATGGGTACGCTGTACGTGTTCACGCTGATGGGGTTGTTGGCTAAATTGGTGTCAGATATTTCGTATTCGTGGGTCGATCCGCGCATTCACTTTGGCGGACAGAAATAAGGCCGTCTGAAAATGTCTTCAATCCATTATTAAAGAATGTTTCAAACCATGAAAAAGAAAAAATCTACTTCAAACCCTACTTGGCAAGCCTTTAAACAGCATAAGCGCGGTTGGTTGGCTTTGCGGATTTTGGCCGTTTTGTTTGTCGTCACTTTGCTTGCACCTTTGTGGAGCAACGACAAACCTTTGTGGATACGTTATCAGGGCGAGTATTTCTTCCCCTTGGTAAACGAATACAACGAAGCCACATTTGGCGGCGATTTCGATACGCCGGCGGATTATCTGGATCCGCTTATCCGCCACAACATTACTTCAGACGGCAATTTTTCCTTTTACCTGCCCAATCCTTACGATGCCGATACCTTGAACGATTTTGATACGGTACCCGATCCGGCCAAACCGTCCGAACGGCATATCTTGGGAACGGACGATCGCGGCCGCGACCTTTTGGCGCGCTTGGTTTACGGTTTCCGTGATTCGCTGTTGTTTGCCTTGGTGTTGACCGTGGTGACTACCGTGATTGGCGTGATTGCAGGCGCGGTGCAGGGTTATTTCGGCGGCAAAACCGACCTTCTGATGCAGCGTTTTATCGAGGTTTGGGGCGGTATGCCGGAGCTGTACCTCTTGATTATCCTGTCTTCGTTCTTTAATCCGGGGCTGTTGATTTTGCTGGTGTTGCTGTCGCTTTTCGGCTGGATGGGCTTGTCCGACTATGTCCGCGCCGAGTTTTTGAAAAACCGTCAGGCCGATTATGTTTTGGCGGCGCGCGCGATGGGTGTGGGCAACCGTGAAATCATGTGGCGCCATATCCTGCCCAACAGCTTGACGCCGGTATTGGCCTTCCTGCCTTTCCGTATTTCTGGCGCCGTACTTGCCCTGACCAGTTTGGACTTCTTGGGCTTGGGCGTACCTGCCTCACAGGCAAGTTTGGGTGAGTTGCTGGCGCAAGGCAAAGACAACTTGGACGCATGGTGGATTGGCATGTCTGCCGTTGCTACACTGACGGTAATGCTGCTTTTGCTGGTCATGATCGGCGAAGGTTTGCGTCAGGCATTTGACGTACGCGCACGCAGTTAATTGCTTTTCTAAAGTGTGAAGAGGATGGGCGGAACAGCCTGTCCTGCATTCTTAGGGCCGTCTGAAAAGTTTCAGACGGCCCCATCCATTCGTTTGAATCATTAAAACCATGAATCAAGAAATCACATTTCTTACTCTTTTTCTACTCGGCTTTTTTGGTGGAACGCATTGCGTCGGCATGTGCGGCGGATTGAGCAGCGCATTCGCTTTGCAGCTGCCGCCACATTTAAACCGAATCGGGCTGATTGTATTGTTGAACTTGGGGCGCATCAGCAGCTATGTCGTTATTGGCCTGTTGGTCGGTTTGGTCGGTCAGATCGGCATTTCCTTGGACGATACGCGCGCAGTTCAAAACGGTTTGTATATTGCCGCCAATATCTTGCTGCTTTTACTCGGTCTGTATCTTGCCGGTATTTCGACTGCCGCAACCAAAATCGAAGGCATCGGCAAACCGATATGGAAACGCCTGAATCCTTTGCTGAACAAATTGCTGCCGATTAAATCGGTGCCTGCCTGTTTCGGCGTGGGCGTGCTTTGGGGCTGGCTGCCTTGCGGTTTGGTGTACAGCGCGTCTTTGTATGCCTTGGGCAGCGGCAATGCTTTGCATGGCGGGCTGTATATGCTGGCGTTTGCATTGGGGACCTTGCCGAACCTGCTTGCGATGGGCATATTTGCAGCGCAGTTGAAAACCTTTCTGCAGAAACGTATGGTTCGTTTGTGCGCCGGATTATTGGTAGCAGGATGGGCGATATGGCGCTTGGCTGTATTTGCGATGGGGCAAATCGGGTAAGGTAAAAAGGTTTTATTTAGTTTGTTGTTTTGCAATCAAAAAGGCCGTCTGAAAGATTTTCAGACGGCCTTTTTCACAAGAAAGATTAATGTATCAAATTCCAAGCCATCTTGGCGGCAATCAGCAGCAACATAATGCCGAAGGAGATTTTGAGTTTTCGTGCGGGCAGCTTGTGCGCCGTTTTTACGCCGAGCGGAGCAAAGAGGATGGTGGCAACGCTCAAAATGGCTACGGCCGGAAGATAGATAAAGCCTACCGCGCCTTCAGGCAGGTTAGCAATATGCAAACCGTTGGCAAAATAGCCGATGGTGCCGGCAATCGCAATAGGCCATGCCAGACCTGAAGATGTGCCGATGGCACGGTGCGCCGGAAAGTTGCAATACAGTAGAAATGGAACGGATAGCGAACCGCCGCCGATACCGACCCAGCTTGAAGCCGCACCAAAAAGCGTGCCGACGGCTGTCAGGCCGGGGAGGGCAGGCAGGGTGCGTGAAGGTTTGGGTTTGGAATCGCGTAGGGTTTTGAGTGCGATAAAGGCAAGAAATGCAATAAAGAAAACCTGTAAAGCCAGTGTCGGCATATATTTTGCCGTTGCCGCGCCGAGGAGTACGCCGAGTATCATGCCCGGCGTCATCCGGCGGACGGTCGCCCAATCGATGGCGTGCTTTTTATGTTGGGCGTACATACTGGAGAAGGTGGTAAATACCATGACGGCAAAGGAAGTGCCGATGGCAAGATGCTGTGCATAGGGGTGGCCGCCTATGCCTTGCAGTTGCAATGCCCATAAGACGACGGGGACGATCAACGTGCCACCGCCTACGCCAAATAGTCCGGCAATAAAGCCCGCTGTGCTGCCGACGGCGAGCAGGGAAAGGATGATGTCCCAAGACCACATTTCAGACGGCCTTGTCGTGTTTGTGAGTTTTATGGCGTTTTTTAAACCAACGGATGATTGCCATCACATAACCGGACAGGCTGTAACCGAGGAAAAACAGGAAGAGGACGAGTGAAGGCTTCCAGTTAATGAGCAGCAATACCAACACGGCCAACACCATGCCCATAAACGGCACTTGGCGGCGGATGTTGATTTCTTTGAAGCTCCAAAACGGAATCTGCACAATCATGGAAATACCGGCAAACAGGGTGATACCCAATGCCCACCAATGCACGCCGGGGAAGCGTTCGACGCTGTGGTTGACCCAAATCAGGCCGACAATCAACGCAGCGGCGGTCGGGCTTGGAACGCCGATAAACCAGCGTTTATCGACTTTGCCGATAAGCGTGTTGAACAGCGCCAAACGCAGGGCGGCGCAGGCGCAGTAGATAAAGGCGACGGAATAACCGATTTTGCCAAACTGCCAAAGTTGCCATTTGTAGACAATCAGGGCAGGCGCTACGCCGAAGCTGACCATATCGGCAAGGCTGTCGAGCTGTTCGCCGAACGCGCTCTGGCTGTTGGTCAAGCGGGCAACGCGTCCGTCCATACCGTCGAGCAGCATGGAAAGAAAAACTGCAATCGCCGCCGTTTCATAACGTCCGTGCATGGACTGGGTAATGGCGAAGAACGCGCAAAACAGTGCGGCGATGGTAAAGGAATTGGGCAGCAGGTAAATGCTGTTTTTGCGGATGGAGTTGCGTGGAGGAATCGGATTTTCTGTATTTTGTGCGTTGTCCATAATGTTTCCGTATATGCTGCGTGTGCAGATGAGGCATTATACCGCATTGGTTGGTTAAGGATTTTTAAAAGGCAGACATAGTTTCACTTTATCGGCATAAGGTTTCAGACGGCCTTTATTTTGTCAGTCAAACAACTCGCCCTGCGCCTGTTCTTTGGTCACGCGTACGTCGGTTTCGCCGTCGGCAAAAGTGATGTGCAGTTTCTGTCCTTGTTTCAATGTATCGGCATTGCGGATGACTTGTCCGCGTGTGTTTTTGACGACCGAAAAGCCGCGCTCCAGAATATGCTGCGGCGATACGGCTTCGAGCAATGCGGCTTGGGCGGTCAGGCTTTGACGGCGGTGGGCAAGCAGCTGGCGGAAGGATTGCGACAAGGCCGTCTGAAAGCGGTCGATGCTGTGTTTGTAAACGGAAACATCAGGACGGCAATGTTTCAGGGTTTGGGTTTGGCGTTCAAAACGGGCGGTGTGGGCGCGGACATTTTGCGTCATTGAGTAAGACAGCGTTTGCGCCAGCTTGCTGATTGAAGCGCGCTGATCATCAAGTTTTTGGCGTGGATGACGGATTTGCCGCGCCAGCCAGTCGAGTTTTTGGCTGGCATCGAAATAGCGTTGTTCCAAAACGGTTTTCAGATGGCCTTGCGCTTGGGCGAGGCGGTGTAACGATTCTTGGCGGTTGGGGCTGACTAATTCTGCCGCGCCGGTCGGCGTGGGCGCGCGCACGTCGGCAACAAAATCGGCAAGCGTGAAATCGGTTTCGTGGCCTACGCCGCTGACGACCGGAATCGCGCAGGCTTCAATGGCGCGTACGACCGGCTCTTCATTAAACGCCCACAAGTCTTCAATGCTGCCGCCGCCACGACAGACAATCAGTACGTCACATTCGGCACGTTGCGAAGCGGTTTTAATCGCTTGGGCAATTTGCAACTCGCTGCCTGTGCCTTGTACGGGTGTCGGATAAACGATAACGGGAATTTCGGGTGCGCGGCGGTTTAAGGTGGTCACAACATCGCGTAAAGCCGCCGCCGCCAGGCTGGTGATGATGCCGACACATTGCGGACGGGCAGGCAACGGTTTTTTGCGTTCCGCTGAAAACGCGCCTTCCGCCTGCAACTGCGCCTTCAATCGTTCATAGGCTTCGTAAAGCTGCCCCAAGCCTTTGAGCCGTACTTCGTTTACGGTAATTTGAAATTCGCCCCGCGCTTCATAAATACTGATTTTTCCTGATATCTCGATATGGTCGCCTTCTTTCAAAGGCTTAGCCAAACGCATGGCTGCCCCCTTAAACATGGCGCAACGCACCTGCGCGCGGCTGTCTTTGAGCGAGAAATAATAATGTCCGCTGGCGGCACGGGTCAGGTTGGACACTTCGCCCGCAATCCACAAACCGGCAAGATGGTCTTCCAGCAAGGCTTTGGCGAGGGCGTTAAGTTCGGATACGGAAATGGAGGAGGGCGCGAAGAGTTCGGACATTGCGAAACGGGAAAAATTTGGGAAAGTTGAATTATAAGGGTTTTAGAGCGATTCGTTGTATTCGTTTTTATGAAACTTGCGCCCTTTGTTTTAATATTATCAAAGCCGCATGTTCAGGCAGCCTTGTCTGGGCGGGCTTGTGTTATATTATCGTTTGATTTTCGCTTCAAAAGCCGTGCGTATGCCCAAACTCCACCAAATTATCGAACGCCATTGGCAATCCCCCAATCCGTTTTTGTCTTTTCTGTTAAAACCATTGTCCAAGCTGTTTGCCAAAATTGCTGCGAAACGGCGCGATGATTTTGTTTCAGGCCGTCTGAAAAGCGAAAAATTGCCAGTGCCTGTGGTGATGGTCGGCAATATCCATGCAGGCGGGACAGGGAAAACGCCGATAGTCGCCGCGCTGGTGTCGGGTTTGCAGGAAAAGGGCGTTAAGGTCGGCATCATCAGCCGAGGTTATGGGCGCAAGAGCAAGGCGGTTCATGTATTGAATACAGCCAGCAGTGCGGCAGATGCAGGCGACGAGCCTTTATTGCTGTTTCGCCAAACCAGTGCGCCGACGGCGGTAGGCAGCAGCCGTGCAGAAGCAGGCAGGGCATTGCTTGCGGCGTATCCGGAGCTTGAATTGATTGTGGCCGACGACGGCTTGCAACATTATGCCTTGCAACGCGATATGGAAATTGCCGTCTTCCCGGCGGCAGATACAGGACGCACCAATTTGGATTTACTGCCCAACGGCAGCTTGCGCGAACCTTTGTCTCGATTGGCTTCCGTTGATGCGGTTGTCGTCAGCGGTGAGAAAGCAGATAAGGCATTCAGGCCATCTGAAAATATGTTTGCCAGCCGTATTGAAACAGGGCAGATTTACTGTTTGAACAGGCCGTCTGAAATACTGGATACAGGCCGTCTGAAAAACCAAACCGTCGCCGCCGTCGCCGGTATCGCCAAGCCGGAGCGTTTTTTCGATTCGCTGCGGAATATGGGCATCACTTTGAACCAAACCGTTGCCTTGCCTGATCACGCTGATATTACGGCAGCGGATTTGCCGGACGCAGATGTGGTGATTATCACTGAAAAGGATGCGGTCAAATTTTTAGACGGCCACGGTCTGAATCATGTGTGGGTCTTGCCTGTTTATGCGATAATTGAGCCGGACTTGGCGGCGTTCGTATCCGCGAATGTTTCAATCTAAATGCTTATAGATGTTTCACAGATGTTTTAAAGATGATCTTCAAACTACGCGATAGGAGTAAATCATGAAGTTAAAATATTTGTTGGTTGCTTGCGCAGCTTTATTTGTATCCACTCAAAGCCTGGCTGCTAAACCAAGTGATGAATCTGCAATGAAATGGTTGGAGATTCAAGGGATAAGCAATAATTATAGCGAGAAAGTGCAACGTTCTTTGGAGATGGTGAATAAAGAGGACAATGAGCGCTTGTTAACGATGACGCCCAAAGCTCAAAAAGCGCAGATGAAGGCGGTCATCAGCCGTTATATGAAAAACATGCAAGACGATTTGAGCCGCCCTGAGTTGAAAAAGCAATGGTTGGATGAAGAAAAGCGTGCCGTACAGAAAGTATTTACACAAGAAGAAGTCGATGTACTCAACAGCTTCTTCTCTTCCCCTCGGGGCAAGGGTATTTTGAAAAAAATCAATCATCTCAGACAGCATGGCGGAGATATTGACAATGTGCTGAGCCAAGCAGACGTGGATAGCATAGTAAAAGTATTTGAGCATGGGGCCGGTAAGTCTGCATTTGAAAAGATAGAACGTTTCGACAAATTGAATGATGAGATTGTTGAAAAGACAATGAGCAACAACTATATCAACGCAAGCAGGAAATATACGCCTGCTTTTAAAGCGCAAACGCGTGATATTTTGTGCAAGGGCAATAAACATTCTTCGGAATGTGCCAAATAGTATGCAGGCTGTCTGAAAATATTGATATTTATTAAGTAGGTAGAAAAAATGAAATTGAAAACTTTATTGTTGCCTTTTACTGCTTTGGCCTTGTGTGCCAATGCGTTTGCCGCTACACCTAGCGATGAGTCGCTGGAGCGTTTGTATCAAGTACAGAAGATGGATGCTCTGTTGGATCAGACCTTCCAAAGTGTCGAGGGTATTGTGCTCTCTGATCCAAAGGTACAGGATTTTTTGAAAAATGCGCCGGAAGACAAACGTCCTCAGTTGGAAGCGGTCTTAAAGAAATATACAACTCAATTGATTGCTGAAATTAATACACCGCAAGTACATGCCCAGTTACATAAAGCGACGTTGGATGGCATAAAGACGGTTTATACTCAGGAAGAAGTCAACGCATTGATTGACTTTTACGGTACGACAGTGGGGCAATCGATACTCGATAAAATGCCACGCTATCTTGAGACAACGATGGGCCCGATGATAAACATCATTAATGAAAAATATGAAAAATCAGGTTATAACAAAGAATTAACTCGAGAAATTCATCAGATTATGTGTGGCGGCAAAAATCCTGCCCCAGCCTGCTCAACGCAACCCCAAAAACCGGCACGGAAAAAATAATGCCGCTTGAGGTCGTCTGAAAACGAGCGAAGCGAGTTTCGCTAAAACCATCAAACCCGAAAGTAACCCCATGGAAAAAAAATTCTTAGACATCCTCGTTTGTCCTGTAACCAAAGGCAAACTCGAATACCATCAAGACAAACAGGAATTGTGGAGCCGGCAGGCGAAGCTGGCTTATCCGATTCGTGACGGCATCCCTTATATGTTGGAAAACGAAGCGCGCCCGTTGAGCGAAGAGGAACTGAAAGCATGACCGAATTTGTCGTATTGATTCCGGCACGGTTGGATTCTTCACGTCTGCCGGGAAAGGCTTTGGCCGATATCCACGGTAAACCGATGGTTGTACGCGTCGCCGAACAGGCGGCGAAAAGCAAGGCCGCGCGTGTTGTCGTTGCCACCGACCATCCCGATATTCAGACGGCCTGTCAGGCGCATGGCGTCGAAGTGGTCATGACTTCCAATCAACACGAAAGCGGTACAACGCGCCTAGCCGAAGCGGCCAATACGCTGAAACTGCCGCAGCATTTGATTGTTGTGAATGTACAAGGCGATGAGCCTTTAATCGACCCAGAGCTCATCAACCGTACAGCCGAAGTTTTGGTTGAAAACAATGTGCAAATGGCAACCGCCGCTCATGAATTGCACGATTTTGACGAGTTTATGAATCCCAATGTCGTCAAAGTCATCCTTGATAAAAACCGCAACGCCATCTATTTCAGCCGCGCCCCGATTCCTTATCCGCGCGACGCCATGCGCGCCGAAAAACGCGAATTACCTTCTGAAACAGCCGTTTTGCGCCACATTGGCATTTATGCCTATCGTGCAGGCTTCCTGCAACGCTATTCGGAAATGGATGTTTCTCCTTTGGAAACCATCGAATCGCTGGAACAGTTGCGCGTCCTGTGGCACGGTTATCCTATTGCTGTTGAAATCACCCAAGAAGCGCCTGCTGCAGGTGTGGATACGCAGGAAGATTTGGACAGAGTACGTGTTGCGTTTAAAGCTTAAGGCTGTCTGAAAGGAAAAGATATGAATGATTTCCGCCATTTGAGCCGTGAAGAACAAAAATTGCTTGCCGATGTGGCGAAGCTGGTAAGAGAAGACGAGCAAGAATTCAACTATGACATGTTGAAAATAGAAGCGCCGGAGCAGGCCAGCGGCGAGTTTTGGTTCCGCATGGCAGAAATGCTCAGCACTTTGCCGCCCAACCAGTCGTTGGACTTGCGTATGAACGGCGGACGCTTGACCGTTGCCGTATCGATTTTGTCGGTATTGCTGCAAGACAATCCGGATGTTCCTCAGCTTTGGGCACAAAAAATCATTGCGCTCAACTATTTGGCTCATGGCCATCAAACCCGTGCAATCGGTCTGGCGCAGCAACCTGACAAAGCGGCCGAAGCCAATGAGGAAGAATATTTGGCGAAAGCCTTATCACAAAACTTGCTTTCCACTTTGAAAGACGCGATAGAGCGATTCCCTGAAGACGCATGGTTTATCGGAATGCGCGACGATGCATGGAAGCATTTCGGCCCGAAAGAGGCCGTCTGAAGTTTTGAACGATAAACACAAGCCGTGTAAAATTATCTGAACATTAAATCCGTCAACCAAAAGGACTCATCATGAAAGTATTATTGTTGGGCGCACCAGGCGCCGGCAAAGGCACACAGGCTCAATTCATCACTGCTGCATTCGGCATTCCTCAAATCTCTACCGGCGACATGCTCCGCGCAGCCATCAAAGCAGGCACTCCGTTGGGTTTGGAAGCAAAAAAAATCATTGATGAAGGCGGTTTGGTGCGCGACGACATCATTATCGGCATGGTTAAAGAGCGTATTGCCCAAGACGACTGCAAAAACGGTTTCCTGTTTGACGGTTTCCCACGTACATTGGCACAAGCCGAAGCCATGGTTGAAGCTGGTGTGGATTTGGATGCCGTGGTTGAAATCGATGTGCCTGACAGCGTGATTGTCGACCGCATGAGCGGCCGCCGTGTGCATTTGGCTTCCGGCCGTACTTACCACGTTACCTACAATCCGCCTAAAGTCGAAGGCAAAGACGATGTAACCGGCGAAGATTTGATTCAACGCGACGACGATAAAGAAGAAACCGTGAAAAAACGCCTTGCCGTTTACCACGAGCAAACCGAAGTTTTGGTTGATTTCTACAGCAAACTGGAAGGCGAACACGCGCCTAAATACATCAAAGTTGACGGCACCCAAGCAGTAGAAGCCGTGAAAGCCGAAGTATTGAAAGGTTTAGGCAAATAAGTTTTGCCAAAGTAAAATGATGAGGCCGTCTGAAAAAATATTTTCAGACGGCCTTTTTCATTATTGTATAAATTAACCAAATTTTCGTTCTAGTTCTTTTGCTAGAGACCATCCTGCTGATTCAAGTAATGCAACAGAAATAGTTGGTGCAACAACGCTGCCTAAACCGGGAATTAATTTAGAAAATTCCTTTGCCATTGTTTTTATGGGTTGTTTTAACATGGTATTTTTAATTGCAGCTATAGCCATTGCTTCAGCAGCAGTTTTGGTCATATTCCCACCAAAAACAGCACAGAGACTTGTGCACATGATAGTCATTGCGACCATATCTGTAGCAATACCAAGTCCTGGGACGGGAACGGCATTACCTGCGGCAGCAGCAACTGCATGAGAATGGATAATTTTATGGCATTTTGATTCTTGAGCTGGTGTCATAGTTTTCTCGTAACAGATAAGATATAAAACGGTGCAATACTACGTTATTCGTAGTAAATAATCAAGAAAAATATACGAAATTCGTAACTTTGATTTTTAGGATAGAAGTTATGAGTTTACAAGAAATTTTTACAAGGCGATTTAAGGAAGCAAGAAAAGCAAAAAATTTGACGCAGGAGAAACTGGGACTGGCGATAGGGTTAGATGAGTTTGTGGCAAGTACGCGTATTAATCGCTACGAGAAAGGAAATCATCAGCCTGATTTGAATACTTTGCAGAAAATTGCTGAAGTATTGGAAGTTCCACCAGCCTTTTTTTTCAGTGATGATGAATTTTCTGTAAAAATTTTAGATTTATATAAGAATAATTAAGGTGTGTTGTAATGAGGCCGTCTGAAAAAATATTTTCAGACGGCCTTTTGTGTACAAAAGCTGTTAAAATCGAAGCTATAACCGTTTATCCGCAGGCATCTTATGAATCCCTTGATCTCCGACTTCCAAACTCAGCAACAACGTACCCCCGTCATCGTCGCCCTTGATTTTGCCAACGAAAAAGATACGCTCGGATTTGTCCGCAATCTTGACCCGACACTGTGTCAAATCAAAATCGGCAAAGAGCTGTTTACCGCAACCGGTCGTAATTTAGCGGAAAGCTTAATCCATCAAGGTTTCAAACTTTTCCTCGATTTGAAATACCACGATATTCCCCACACAGTTGCTCAGGCCTGTAAAGTTGCTGCCGATATGGGCGTTTGGATGGTCGATATGCACGCCTCCGGTGGCCGCCGCATGATGGAAGCCGCAGCAGAAGCCGTTGCCGGATATCAAACTAAGCCGCTTTTGATCGGTGTGACCGTGTTGACCAGTATGGAACAAAGCGACTTGGCAGAAATCGGTTTGAACATCGCCCCTGAAGAACAAGTCATCCGCTTGGCAAAACTGACACAAAGTTCAGGCTTGGACGGCGTGGTATGTTCCGCTCAAGAAGCTGCACCATTGCGCCGCGAATTGGGACAGGATTTTGTCTTGGTCACACCGGGCATCCGCTTGGACGTTGCCGGCAATAATGACGACCAACGCCGTATTATGACACCGGCCGAAGCCTTGGCTGCCGGTTCAACCTATTTGGTAATGGGCCGTCCGGTAACCAAAGCCGCCGATCCGGTAGCCGTATTGCGTGAAGTGAACCGCGTGGCAAACGTTTAAGGCCGTCTGAAGTATGAAGGCGATTGTGATTGGCGCGACAGGCGCAACAGGAAAATCCTTGTTGCCTTTGCTTGCAACCAGTTCAGAGGTTGAGTCTATCGACTGCTTCGGTCGCAGACATCCTGATTTTACCCACCAAAAGCTAAATAGCCATCAGATTGATTTTTCTCAGCCTGATGATTGGCGCGATGAAGTACAGGGTGATGTATTGTTTGCCTGCTTGGGAACAACCCTGAAAGCAGCAGGAAGTAAAGAAGCGCAATGGGCAATCGATTATGAAGCGAATCTTGAATTTGCCAAAGTAACCAGACAAAACGGTGTCAATGCTTTGGTTTTGATTTCCGCTTCCGGTGCAAATTCTGCTTCGCGCCTGTTTTATCAACGAATGAAGGGCGAATTGGAACAAGCAATTATTGCTTTGAATTTTCCGCACCTTATTATTTTCCGCCCGCCCTTATTGATTCGTCCGAATAGCGACCGATTGGGTGAGAAAATTGCCGAACGGATTTTGCATGGATTCAACCGTATCGGCCTGATGAAAAGCCAACGTCCGCTTGCTGTCGAAAAATTGGCACAAGCCATGCTGAAAGCGGCGTTGTTGTCATCTCATGAACAGGCGTCGTACTCGAAAAACCATATGCAGGTATATGAGCCTCAAGATATTTTTAGGCTGTTAGATCAATAATCTGATAACAAGCCTCACACAGAGATTTTAATGGAGCCAGTATGGTAACCAAGTTCCAACAAGAAACCCTCAAATCCCGTTTTGCACAAGCCAAAGTCCTTGTTGTCGGCGATGTAATGCTCGACCGTTATTGGTTTGGCGATGTATCCCGTATTTCTCCTGAAGCCCCCGTACCGGTGGCGAAAATCGCCCGTATCGACCAGCGGGCGGGCGGAGCGGCGAACGTTGCGCGCAATATCGCATCGCTGGGCGGTAAAGTAGGGCTGTTGTCCGTGACAGGCGATGATGAAGCTGCAGATGCGTTGGACGCATTGATGGTGCAAGATGGTGTTTCTTCCTATCTGATGCGCGACAAGCAAATTGCGACTACTGTCAAATTGCGCGTTGTTGCCCGCAATCAGCAGCTTATCCGACTGGATTTTGAAGAATTGCCTCATCGTGAAGTGTTGGAACAAATCAAGCATCAATACCGCGAAGTGTTGCCTGAATACGATGCCATTATTTTTTCAGATTACGGTAAGGGCGGCCTGTCGCATATTTCCGATATGATCGATTGGGCGAAACAGGCCGGTAAACCCGTTTTAATCGACCCCAAGGGCGATGATTACGAAAAATATGCCGGCGCTACGCTGATTACGCCTAACCGTGCAGAATTGAAAGAAGTGGTGGGCAGCTGGAAAAACGAAAATGATTTGACCGACAAAGCCCAAAAACTGCGCCGTCATCTCGACTTGACCGCGATTTTGCTGACCCGAAGCGAAGAGGGTATGACCCTGTTCAATGAGGGTGAGCCGATTTATCAGCCTACACGGGCCCAAGAAGTCTATGATGTATCGGGTGCGGGCGATACCGTTATTGCCGGAGTGGGCTTGGGTTTGGCCGCTGGTTATACCATGCCTGAAGCGATGCACCTTGCCAATACTGCGGCAGGGGTTGTCGTGGCGAAACTTGGTACAGCGGTTTGCTCGTTTGCCGAATTGACCAAGGCATTGGAAGAGCAGTAATTGCTGTTTCAGACGGCCTTAAAATCTAAAGGCCGTCTGAAAATGGAGTTGGAAAATAATCCAGACAGACAAGTTTTTATTTTCAGACGGCATGATTACTTCAAGGCCGTCTGAAAAATCAAAATAAAGGAAACTCATTATGACCATTATCGTAACAGGTGCGGCCGGCTTTATCGGCAGCAATATCGTCAAAGCACTTAACCAGCGCGGTATTACCGACATTGTTGCTGTTGACAATTTGAGCAAAGGCGAAAAATTTAAAAACCTTGCTGAGTGTGAAATTGCCCACTATCTCGATAAACACGAATTTATCCGCCAAGTGCGCGGCCATCTTCTGCCTTACGACGATATCGAAGCCGTTTTCCATCAAGGCGCATGTTCCGATACCATGAATCATGACGGCCTTTATATGATGGACAACAACTATCAGTACACACTCGACCTCTTAGATTGGTGTCAGGACGAACGTATTCCGTTCCTCTATGCCTCCAGCGCCGCCGTGTACGGCAAAGGCGAAATCTTCCGCGAAGAGCGCGAACTGGAAAAACCGCTCAATGTGTACGGCTACTCTAAATTCTTGTTTGACCAAGTATTGCGCCGCCGTATGGAAGAAGGTCTGACCGCCCAAGTCGTCGGTTTCCGCTACTTCAACGTATATGGACAGCAGGAGCAACACAAAGGCCGTATGGCATCAGTCGCCTTCCATCATTTTCACCAATACCGCGAGCATGGCTATGTCAACCTGTTCGGCGCCAATGACGGCTACGGCAACGGCGAACAAACACGCGATTTTGTCAGCGTAGAAGATGTTGCCAAAGTTAACCTTTACTTCTTCGATCATCCCGAGCTTTCAGGCATCTTCAATCTCGGTACAGGTCGTAGCCAACAGTTTAATGAGCTTGCCGCCGCAACCGTCAACGCTTGCCGTGAGGCCGAAGGCAAGCCTGAAATGAGTTTGAAAGAGTTGGTTGAAGAAGAACTTATCCGTTATATCCCATTCCCAGATGCACTTAAAGGCAAATATCAGAGCTTTACTCAAGCAGACATCACCAAGCTGCGTGAAGCCGGGTATAAAGAAGAATTCTTGGATGTAAAACAAGGCGTCAGCCGTTACGTGAAATGGATGCTGGAGAACTTGGTTTAGTCTCTTTGCAGGCCGTCTGAAAAAGGATTTTCAGACGGCCTCATCATTTTGGGAGGCTTTAAAATTATAAATTTGCCTTTATTCGATAAGAATGGAAATAGCGTTTTTTACAACAAAGGTTTCAAAAAGGCTTAGTAGGGTAGCAGTGGATCTGCTGGAGTATTTGTAAAAGCTGTTGAGATATTATAGGTGTGAATAGATGAAATGAGACGATGCTATAACCAGTAAAATAAAAATGACTGGAAGTTTTTTAGTCTATTTATATTTAGGGACTGTACTAGATTATCCCTCTGTACTTTTTCTTTAATTTTCAGTGTGTTATCATCATATTTCAAGGGTAGCATATCTGCTAATCTAGTAAAGCCCCTAAAATTAATACGAATGGTAAGCAGCAGGGACGCACTCAAGCTGAATATAATGAAATAACACATTTTAAGATAAGGAGTCATTGATATGAAACAGATAGTTGTCCCTTTAAGTGTTGAAGCCATGAAAAAATTAGATTACGATCAAGCTGATGATAATGAACTATATGTATTTAAACTTTCAAAACAAGAGGTTAATTTGTTATTTGAGAAAAATTTCTTCGATAAAATAAATGAGATAATAGATACATATATAGATGATTATGAGGATGAAAAAATAATTGATTTAAGAAAATTAATTATTCTAAAAAATTTTTTACAAGATAATTCCCATCAGGCATTGACAGATATCCCTCTTAGAATATATCAAAATATTTTATTTTTAACTCAGCTGGCTATTTCCAAACAGACAGGTTTATTTTTCTTTTTTTAAATAACAAGCGCATTTGGAAATGCAAACCATAGCCCATATAAAACTTAAACTCAACAAGTAGCATGTGTGCAGAACGCACGCATGCGGTTCTCAAGGTTTGAGCCAAAAGGTCGTCTGAAACAACAAATACCTTTCTTTTAATAAGTTGCCACAGCAATCAGACAAAAGCAGCCTACCTCCACATCCATATAGGCAACATAGGGGAGATATTTTGTAAATTCTACAAATATTTTACCTGCTAAACAGGGTAGGATATGGTATGAAGCGAACATTAGCTTAATAAACACTATGTCAAGATCGAATCAGGCTGATACTAGATTGTTGTATTCCAATGATGGATTGCTATATAACAACTGATCGTTATATCTCTGCAACACAAATTGGAACTTGGAAATAGGAGTATAACTTATGCAATTAGAGATTATCGGCAGTAAAATTTATACGGAACAAGATTTTCATAATCAAATTTCAAAAATATTTTCTATACATGATTATTATGGGAACAATCTTGATGCTCTGTGGGATTTATTAAGCACAAATTTAGAACGACCGATTACTTTGGTATGGAAAGATGCTATGTTCTCAAAAAATCAATTAGAAAATATATTTATTGAAATAGTAAAGGTTCTAGAAAGAGTTAAGAAACAAGATGAGGATTATGGATTCGAAGAAAAATTTAAGGGGCTGACGTAGATTAGCCCTAAATTCCACACCAATCCCGCAGGATTTTAAGCTGTTGAGACGGTGTGCCGAAGTTAAATCGAAATTCGCATTCTTTCAAGAACAGCGGGAACGATTTGCGATC